>DASQZP010001004.1:0-5389 GCA_035638655.1 Bacteroidales bacterium | reverse complement strand
CCGCCGAAACTTCCGCTTCCGGAAGAGAAATTTCCAAAACTGCCGCCATGTGAGTGAGAAGAACCGGAGAGCATAAATAATGCCAGCCAGAAGGGTACATTGTGACCCATAGAATAATGACGGGCACGTCGGGCCCGGCCCAGAAATGAAACAATGATTACAAACAAAATAATCGCGAAAAAGAACCAGGCTCCGCTGTTATCCTGCTGCCGGCTACGCTGCGCATATTGCTGAGCCGTATACTCTCCTTTGGTGAGATCAATTAATGTATTAGTAGCTGCTTCCAGCCCCCCGTAATAATCATTTTGCTTAAAATGAGGGATCATTTCAGCCTCCACAATCCTTTTGCCAATGGCATCAGGCACAACACCTTCCAACCCGTATCCTGTGGCAATAAAGGCTTGCCCTCTGGAAGAAGCAGTTTTCGGTTTTACCACGATCATTATGCCATTGTTATTTCCTTTTTGTCCAACGCCCCATTTTTCTCCCAGTTTAAAGGCGTAATCAGAAATATCATCCCCGTCAAGACTCTTAACAACTGCAATGGCAATCTGTGTGGAAGACGAGCGGCTGAAATTCTCCAGCTTTTGCTCCAGTTGTTGTTCCTGCCCAGTTGATAAAATACCGGCAAAATCATTTACCAGTCGCGGTGGATCAGGCCTTTCCGGTAAATTCTGTCCAATAGCAGCTAAAGCAGGTATAAAGAGAAGTAAGGGTAGAAATATACTTTTTTTAAATACTTTCATGATTTCATTGTTTTGCATTTTAACTTTTCCCAAAGGAAATTTCATCTGATAATTCGTTTACATCATCCTGCTGATAAGGAAAATGCTCTTTAAGCTTTTCTCCTGCCAGGGTAATGCCTGTTACGAGTCCGGCAGCAAATTCATCCTTTTTGAAATGCTCCAGCATTTTCTCCTTAATTGAATCCCAGAAATCTTCAGGCGTTACCGCGTTGATTCCGGCATCCCCAAGTATGGCAAATTTCCTGTCCTCCACAGCCAGGTAAAACAGCACGCCATTGCGGAGTTCTGTTTTGTGCATCTCCAGTTTTTCAAAGATATAGGCAGCACGGTCGAGCACATCGCCTTTGCAATGTCCTTCCATATGTACCCTTATCTCGCCGGATGTATTGTGTTCAGCATTTTGAACCGCCCGGGTTATATCATCTTTTTGTTCTTTGGTGAAAAATTCTGATGGTTTCATCTGAATTAGTTTTTATGGTAATTTTAATATCTTTAAAACATTAATAAACACTCCTTTCTAGAAGAAGAATATTTTATGATTGTCGGATTGTATTCCTAATTTTGCTTTTAGATCTAAAATATTAAACCAAAAGTTAACATGAAATCCAACCCACTGCCCCTTAATCCCCTAAAGGGGGCAGCCCGCGATGTTAACCGAAACTGTATTCTTAGACGGCGCGAAGGCCCCCTTTAGGGGGAAGGGGGCTGCGCGATGTAAATATTTTTTTTAGGTAAAGAATACGATAATCATTAAATATATCAAAATTCGGGTTAAAATTTAACTTCCGGAGCTTTTTCTGCCCCCTTTTCTGCTTCGAAATAGGCCTTCTTCTCAAAGTCAAACATATTGGCATAAAAATTCCTCGGAAACTGCCTGATATAGGTGTTGTAGTTGCGGGCTGCTTCATTGAACTTGCGCCGTTCAACAGCAATCCGGTTTTCTGTTCCCTCCAGTTGTGCCTGTAATTCAAGAAAATTCTGATTGGCTTTCAGTTCGGGATAGCGTTCAACCACTACCATCAACCGCGAAAGAGCAGAACTAAGCTGTCCCTGGGCCTGCTGAAATTTCTGAAGGTTTTCCTGGTTCAGGTTGTCAGGATTGATATTAACGGAAGTGGCTTTTGCCCTTGCTTCAATCACCTGAGTAAGGGTTTGCTTTTCAAAATCAGCATAACCTTTCACCGTATTTACGAGGTTCGGAATCAGGTCAGCCCGCCGCTGGTACACATTCTCTACATTCGACCACTGCTGGTCAACCTGCTCCGACATGGCCACCATCTTGTTATAACTGTTTTTTACAGAGCTGTATCCGATTAATACAACAACAGCAATGATAATAATTACAATCCACGATTTTTTCATATTTTTATCTAATTGGTTATCACTTATTAATTTTCGCAAAAGCAAATATAAGGCTTTCCGAAAGGATTGGCCATACATTTTGACAGAACTTTGTATGTTTGCTTTCTACTACCAGCTTTATTCAATTACCGAACAATTTGGACATTTTCATTCAAGCTTGTTCGTTCTTGCTATTAATAACAAGCTAATTTTAAACATGTAAAATATTTTCATCAAAGACTTAATTTTCATAACTTGATCATTTATTAGCAGATCAGATAAAAATAATTAGTTATGAAAAGTAATAATCTGTTAATACTGTGTGTACTTTTGGTTTTATTATCCAGTAACTTAGTTGTGTATTCCCAACAAACATCAGGTTACTCCGAAACTGACAAAAAGGTAAACGCATTTCTGAAAAGTTATTCCGGCAGAAGATATTTTAATGTACCGCCGAAAGATGGACAATTGCTGCATGACCTAATCATTAAGAACAATTACAAACAAGCCCTGGAGATTGGAACATCCACAGGCATTTCCACTATCTGGATGGCATGGGCATTAAGCAAAACAGGAGGAAAACTGATCACTATTGAAATTAATGAGACAAGGTACCGTCAGGCAATTAAAAATATCGAGGAAGCAGGCCTTTCTGAATATGTGGATGCCAGGCTTGGAGATGCTCACAAACTGGTACCTGAACTTGAAGGTCCCTTTGATTTTGTTTTCAGTGATGCCGATAAGGGGTGGTATAAAAATTATTTTCGGGCAATATCCCCTAAACTTATGCCTGGAGGATGTTTTACATCTCATAATGTTTCCGGTGCAACAGGTTACCTCGGCGATTATTACAAT
Source organism: Bacteroidales bacterium (assembly GCA_035638655.1). GTDB lineage: Bacteria > Bacteroidota > Bacteroidia > Bacteroidales > DASQZP01 > DASQZP01. Next base: position 2,447 of record DASQZP010001004.1, on the reverse strand, counting down.
TTTCTGAAGGACCTGCCCGACTATAGAACTACTGTTGATAACAGAGGCGCAGGGATGGCTATTAGTTATAAAAAGAAGGAATAAGATCAGGTTCATAACCAAAATATGTACTGCTATGAAAAGTAAAATTGGTATGTTACTGGTAAGGGGGGCCGGAAGAGACAACCCTAAAAAGCTGATGAAGTTTGTTGATAAGCTAAAGAAAGATTTGAAAAAAACAGGAATTGATCAGGAAGTTATACATTTTGAGATGGCAAACTGGTACGGTCCTACCCAGGAAAATCAGGACAGGCTGATGGAGCAGTTTGTCAATTCAGGCTTACTCAAAGACACACTTCTCAGAAAATTTATTTTGTATGTGGTGAGTGATCTTGTCGCCTATACAGGGGAACCTGGCAAACCACAAAGTAGTTATGAAGCTACACATGCAAAGCTCCATGATTCTCTAACAGCAATGGAATCCAATCTTAAGGAGGGTGCCCCGTTGATCATCTCCGCTTCTTCCCTGGCAACTGAAATTATTTCCAATTACATTTGGGATCGTCAGCAAAACAGGCAGGGTGACCCGATGAATGAAACTGCTTTTCAACGCATGGAAACGTTGACCGGAGTTTTTACATTTGGCAGTAACAATCCACTTTACCTTGCTGCCTATCAACCTGAAGAAGCCAGACCATTTAATTTTCCTTCACCAGGGCTTCCCCGGCACCTTAAAGAGATAGCATATTGGGGAAATTTCTTTGACAGGAATGACCCAATGGGTTATCCCCTCAGACCTATTAATCAATATTTTGCTGCTGCCGTGACAGAAGATGTACAGATTAATTCGGGCAATCTGCTTTCATCCTGGAATGCTGCCTCTCATATGGCTTACTGGAATACCCGTAAGATTAGGAAACGGGTGGTCCAATTTATCAGGGAGGTGTTGGAAAAACTGCCTTAATCTGTATTTGTTTTATTTACCTGATTAAAAACAGAATTATTTTTAATACCGTAAAAAGCCAGGAAAGCCCAACCGGCAAGAAAAGCAACTCCCCCAAAAGGGGTAATAATTCCAAAAGCCTTTATTCCTGTCAGGCTTAATACGTATAAACTTCCTGAAAACAAAATAACGCCGGATATAAACAACCAGCCTATTAAAACAAAGCGATTGTGGTACCTTATAATGGCCAGTATGCCTGTTAAAACCAGAGCAATTGCATGATACATTTGATACCGCACAGCAGTTTCAAATACTTCAAGCATTTCATTGCTTAAATGGTCTTTTAATACATGTGCGCCAAAAGCACCTGCAGCAACACCCAGGAAAGCCAGCATGGCTCCTGCCGGAAGCATCATTTTTTTCATATTTTTCTTTTATTAATTCAACCTTGCTGTTCCTGTTATTATCCCACCTGGCTGCTTAAAACCCAGGTATCATCATTTATCTTACAGGCACAAACCAATATCCATAATTTTAAGAAAGATAAAAATTTATAAACTATTTTCGGATGACAAATGTTCAATATGAGTAGAAAATGAATGCAGAATGATTGCAGTTGGTCATATTTAGCTACTTTTGTTATTTAGTGTCTGTCCATAATGTCCGATAACTGCGTTATTGCAAAAATTTTAATTCCTCATATACATTAGTATACTGCGGTTTAAAATTTTTGCACGCCTTGTTCTCGAACATTTTGATCCAGACACTTAACTTTATTGACAAACTCTATTTATTAAAAAACATCTGTCATGAGCACACAATTACTGAAACGGTTTTTAGAATATGTGAAAATTGATACCGAATCTGATCCTTCATCAAATACATATCCCAGCACCGAAAAACAACTCAATCTGGCCCGCAAACTGGTGAACGAGCTCAAAGAACTGGGGCTCGAATCGGTTGATCTCGACCACAATGGTTATGTGACAGCTACCTTGTCATCCAATGTAAACCATGATGTTCCGGTGATCGGCTTTCTTGCGCACATGGATACGAGTCCGGATATGACAGGGAAGGATGTAAATCCGCAGATTATAGAAGTTTACGATGGAAACGATATTGCGCTCAACAAAGATAAAAATATTGTACTCAGGGTATCTGATTTCCCTGAATTGAAAAAATATACTGGTAATACTCTGGTAACAACCGATGGCACTACACTGCTGGGTGCAGATGATAAAGCGGGAGTAGCCGAAATCATGACGGCAGTTGAACGACTCATTTCCAATCCTTCATTGCCTCATGGTACCATTAAGATTGCCTTTACCCCCGATGAAGAAATCGGGAAAGGAGTGGACCATTTTGATGTTAAAAAATTCGGCGCTGATATTGCCTATACATTGGATGGAGGCGAAATAGGGGAACTGGAATACGAGAATTTCAATGCTGCCATGGCAAAAATTCACATTACCGGACGTAATGTTCATCCGGGTACAGCCAAAAATAAGATGATCAATGCACTGAT
>DASQZP010001003.1:0-3455 GCA_035638655.1 Bacteroidales bacterium | reverse complement strand
GGACCAACAACTTCCTGGTATGAAAAAGGGAATGAATTGTTAAAATCTGGAAAATGGGAGGAGGCTTTATCGGTTTGGGAACAGGGACAAAAACAACTTTCCCAACATCGTCTTCCTGACCCAAGAATTGGTATTTCGTATATTCGTCTGGTCGCTCAGAAAAAGCTTAAAGAAAATTATTCACAAGCAATAGAGTATTATTTATGGGGAATAAAAGCGAAACCGGATGAAAAATATTCGTCCAACTTTGAGGATGAAATTGAACGGCTTCATCCAATTGCTTCGGAGGAGAAGGTTAACCAGTGGTCCAAGATGCTAAAACAACAGAATCCTAAATTGGGACGAAGCATAGCAAGTTTTTGGGAAGAGCTTGATCCTGTTTTATCTACGGAAATGAACGAACGTATCATTGAGCATTGGTTACGCATTGATTACAGTCGCAAGCATTTTACAAGAAATGAAGATACGGTATATGGTACTGATGAACGCGGAAATATTTATGTTAAATATGGCAAGCCCGCCCGTACCTATTCCAGGTCTCTCCGTTTTGATCAGACCCAGGCGTTACAAACAGCAAAAAGCTTACTTGAAAAGGAAATAAACGATCGCGGAGAATCTGGAATTCAACCACTTGATACGGATAAAGAAGGGGGAGGCTATGTATTTGTTGAAAATACCGGTCTGGCACGCCATTTAATAAAATTAGCAAAACAGTTACATGGACAGCCCGAAATATCGGTTTGGGTATACGATCAACTGCCCAATCCTTTATGGAATTCTACGGTTTTTATTTTTGGAAGAAGGCACAACGGTCCGTTTCAAATGCTTACAAGTTTGGAACAATTATTAGATGGAGCTATGTATCAAAAACTCAGGTATCAAGGAGGAAGATATGAAACGCCGCCCGTTTTCTTAGCTCAACAGCAACTATATGAATCGGTCCGGGATATTGCGCCTGTTTTTAATGATCGATTTTCTGAGATGCAGCAACAAATATTTCTATCTAATCAGGATGTAACGCTTTGGGATGCTATCGATATTCGGGATAAAAGTTTTATAACCTTTAATCAATCATACCTCAGTAGTACAAAAGAAGCTTCATTATTTGAAAATATTATCCCAGAGTTGCCGACTCGTGTTGCGCAGTACCGGTTGATTAATCCGCAAACCAATCAGCCTTATACATTCACCTCGGTTTTTGCTTATCCATTGAAGGCTGCAGTAGCCGATGTATTAGAGGACTACTCAAAAAATAAATATTTTAATATCTCTACGGTTTTGCAGGCTGAACCCATCGGTTTAGAAGGCAACCATCAGTTAAAGAAAACACTGTATGACTTGGATAATCTTGATGAAGATGCGCCTGTTGTTACTGTTTTCAGTACCTCACAAATCAAGGCAGGGGGCAGGGTATATATTTCATCAGAATTGTCAAGGCCGGAAAAGATAACGGATTTTCGGGGATTGAAAACCCATATAAAAGCAATCAATAAATTAGATATTGCAACACCTGAACCGTTGAATGTTAACACTAATCAGTTGGAAATGAGTGATTTAATTATTGGTTATTCTTCTGCAATCCACCAGGCTCATATTCCATTTAAGATTACGGCAGACAACACTATCCCCGAAAACGAGAATTTAAAAATCATGTTTGAGGTTTATCATCTTGAAAAAAATAGTCCTGGCATAACATCTGTGGATATTGATTATAGCGTCAAGCGGGATGAGGGATTCTTTAAACGGATCTTTTCTAGTAATGAAAACCGAGTAGGTCTCTCCCTTAATTTTGAAACCATGGACACATCCTTAAGCGAAGTTCTTGAAGTGGATACACAGAATTTTTCACCCGGGGATTATGAATTAACACTTGTTGCAAACGGTATCAGCGGTCAATCGGTAAAGCGGACCATTAAGTTTACAATTTCTGAATAATAGGTTTCTGTAACAATACCAAACGCGCCGTATTTTATTTCGGGAATTTTATTCATAAACGACTAGAGAAGAGGAACGGTACAGAATACCGAGTAATACTACTCTCTTTATTTAGTAATTTTTATTTTACAATTTCCTCAGGTTCTTCTTGCTCTTCCTAATATTCAGCGGCTTTGATGAATTCTTCTCTGGCTTAGAATGATATTGAATGGTCACTTTTGGATCCGTTTCCTTGCTTCATCTAATACCTCTGAAACAGAATGCAGGGAAGCTTCTCCGGATTGCAGGGTTTCTTTTCTCTTGTGTACTTCCTGAATCCAGGCTTGTTCGATATCTGGATCAATATCACCAAGGATACTCTTTAAGAGTAGATCAGCCAAATATGCTTTATTTTTTTTTAGCCAAACTCAAAGCAGATTTTTCAATCTCTTTTTTATCAGTAATCATAGAATTGGAGTCTATTTCTTTTAAATGTAAGTATTACAAAAGAGGAGTGGAAGGACAAGACAATTATTGTTGTGGTATACGACAATTGAAATAGGATCGCAAATTCTGGGTCAAATTTATGGCTCATATAACAAACCTATATAGGTATTAAAAACTTTGGACTGAGGCAGGCTATTAAATTGGCTGTCCATCTTTAATTTCTTAAATTCGCAGTCGAATAAATTGGTTGCTGTTGTACCCAATTCGGTTTGTAAGACGAGTTGTCCATACCCAAATAATACCCGGGTTGGCTTAACAACATCTTATTATGTCGATAAAAGAAGTTGCGGAATCACCTTTCAGGGCATAATATAGGCCATTATTGATCAGGAGAAGGGATATTCTGATTCAAAAAAATGGCCTTATAGGATAGAAATTTGATGGAATATTTCGGATTTTATAGGTCTTAAAATTTAATAAGTAAAAATCCTTTTTCATGGTTATTGGAATTATTGGCGCAAGTATTTCGGGGCTCATCGCAGGAAAGCGGTTGGCTGATGCCGGGCATGATGTAACGGTGATTGAAAAAAACAGAACATTGGGCGGCCGACTGTCTACCGTAGAGCTTGATGATATCAAATTGGATATCGGACTTACTCATTTCTCAGCTAAAACACATACGTTTGAAACTTTTGTTGCCGACTTGGTCTCCGAGGGCAGGGTAAAAGAATGGGCCGAAGAGTTTAGTTATTATGACGGCACCGAGTACCATGAAATTGATCCTAATGCCGATCCACGACCACAATATGTTGCCGAAGACGGACTCCAGGCAATCGCCCACGATCTGAGTCGCTGGGTGGACGTCAAAAGCAAAGAGAAAGCCGGAGGGTTAACCTATATTGGGCCGGACCGACGTAAAAAACGATCCTGGATGATTAACCTGACCGATATCAGTGTGTTCGAATGCGATGCAGTAATCCTCGCTACACCTGCGGTAGAAGCTTAAGGCTTGCTGCAAACGGCACAAAATAAAACGGCCTCGCGTCGCATCATCCGATATATTGATGAAATTTACTATAACGGCTGTGTTTCAC
>DASQZP010001002.1:0-8627 GCA_035638655.1 Bacteroidales bacterium | reverse complement strand
CGGAGATAAAGTAATTGTTACCAGTTACGACCTGGGTATGAATACTGATGGCGGATTTGGAGAATACATCCGGGTACCAGCTGATTGGGCAGTTAAGCTACCGGAAAATCTGACATTAAAAGAAGCCATGATATACGGCACGGCAGGACTGACAGCCGGCATGTCGGTGCTGCGCCTGACAGAATCGGTTAAGCCCGAAGACGGAAATATAATTGTCTCAGGAGCAACAGGGGGCGTTGGATCTATGAGTGTGGCCATCCTGGCAAAGCTGGGATATACAGTAACAGCCGTGACAGGCAAAGAATCGGAACATGATTATTTATCTGACCTGGGTGCGACGGACATCATTTCCCGGAAGGATATTGAAAATGCCGGCAACAAACCCTTGCTGAAGCCCCAGTTTGCTGGTGCTATTGACACGGTTGGCGGAGCTATCCTGGAAAATATTATTGAGTCAATCAGGTCTATCGGAGTTGTTACCTGTTGCGGGAATGTTGCTTCTCCGGACCTGAACCTGACTGTTTTTCCATTTATATTGAGAGGAGTCTCCCTTATCGGCATCGATTCCCAGAACTATCCGATGTCATACAGGATAAAAGTCTGGGAGAAGCTGTCACAGGAGTGGAAACCCTCTCAAATATTAAATGTATATACCGAGATAACACTTGATGACATTCCGGAAAAAATAAACCTGATGCTGCTTGGAAAATTAAAAGGAAGAACGATAATTAAAATGTGAAGTAGTCTCCAAGCGTTGGCCTCCTCATTTTTAATATCTTTCATGATATATTGTTAGATATAAATAAAGCAGGCGGAATAATATTCAAAAAAAATCGAATCAAGTTACATTAGTATTAGAAATAAAGTTTCTTTCAGAATACATGCTGTTTCATTTATTATACTATAAGGTTGCCGGTATGGACTGCACACAGAAACTAAATTATAGCACATTTGAGACTCAACAAAACTATAATTTCTTAGTTTGAAGCAAACTCAAAAAGTCAGGCGAAAGCATGAAACATTCTAAATCAAATTTTGGAAAAATTATCTTAAGAGAAGAAAAAAATTAAGTGATTATTTGTATTCTAATTTTCAATTAATTACAGACTATTTCAAAAAAAAAGTCTGATTTAGATGTCACAAAATCCACTCAACGGTACTATATATATAAAGGGTAAACATTGGGTTAAAACATTCATATAAAACAGGAGAATAGATTATGAAAATTCAGTATGGCAGCCACCTTTTGGTAAAAAAATAATATCTGATATTTTCTTAAGAATCCTCCTATTCTGGGACATGCCGAAACAGCCAGCATAAAAAATCTGAAAGTAGACAAATTTAAAACCTATATATTATGAAAAATCTCATTATCGGAATTTTATTTATGATAACATCAACGTTATCATTTGCAGAAACTTCAAGTGCTACTAATCAAAGTCCTGCAATAAAAACAGTTGCCAATCAGGAAATGCTTGCGGCATCCTGCACTGTTTCTTATACAAATTCTGGCGGTGTAACTTTTACCGCAACTGCATCTACATGTATTGAGGCATATGAGCAAATTCAACCATTTATTGAAGCCCGGTAGTACCAATACAAACTAAATCATATGGAGGCCGTTCTTACAGCGGCCTTCCAAATTTCAAAATATTCCTGCTATGAAAAAAATATTAAATATTCTCTGTATTTTATTGTTATCAATAAATGCATTTTCACAAACGATCAATTCGAAATACAAAATCACTTATTATGCAAGTATAAACACACATGTACCGGAAAAATATGATTGCTATATGTATTTCACCAGTAATAATTCGCTGTTTAAATGGAAAAAAACAGGCGACACATCACTAAAATCAACCCCAGATGGAAATTACACCAGTGCGGCCCATCTTAAAGATGGTGAATTTAATTATGTTGATCTTACAGATAGGACAATTATATCAAAAGGTTTTGTAAGCTTAAATGAAGCTCATTTAATAAAGCAGAAATTACCTGAGATACACTGGGAAATAATGCCTGAAAAGAAAACAATTGGTGATTACACGTGCACAAAAGCCAGAGGTTTGTATATGGGCAGGAACTATACCGTATGGTTCACTAATGAAATCCCTGTTTCCTATGGTCCCTGGAAGCTTCAGGGATTACCGGGCCTGATACTGGAAGCCTTTGACGATGCCAATGAGATAAATTTTAAATTAAAAAACATTACAACAAATGATGAATTGTTAACTGTAGACTTAAAAAACAAAGAATTAATTACATTGGAGAAATATTACCAGCGAGTAATAGACTACCCCTTTGAATTACTCCGACGGGTACAAGCAAAGGCAAAAAGAGGGACTACAGTAAGTATCACACATATTGATTATAATTTTCTGGAAAAAGATTATGAAATACTCGGTGATGAAGAATTCAGAAATAAATGAAAAAAACATTCAGCATGTAAATCATTGAGGCCCTATTTCATATGAAACGTATAATAATATTGCTCTTAGTTCTAATCACTGATTGTGCATCGCAAAGTATTTCAGCTCAATCAATCATTAAAGGTATTATAACAGATCAAGGAAATATCCCTGTTTCATTTGCGAACATAATAATTAATTACGCAAACAAAGATAAAGTATATTACTTCGGATATTCAGGGAATGACGGTCGATTTCTTATTGAAATCGTGGACACTGGCCTCTATACCATTAGCTTTTCTGCGATGGGGTATCAAACAAAAAAAATAAATATATTAAATGACAGTATCGATAAAAGCATTGATGTTAAAATTCAATTACATTCGAAACCATTTATTTTAAACGAAGTAAATATTAAGGCAGATAAACCTGTTTCCATAAAAAAAGACACTATTGTTTTTAATGCCAAATCATTCAAAGATGGCAATGAAGAAGTAGTTGAGGATTTGCTTAAAAAGATTCCCGGGGTTTCTGTTAATGAAGATGGCACAATCACTATCGGCAACAAAGAAATTGAAAAGGTGATGATAGAAGGAACTGACTTTTTTGATCGGGGATATAAAATTCTGACTAAAAATATGCCAGTTGCTCCTATAGAAAAAATTGAAATTTTAAAGCATTTTTCAAATGACAGATTACTGCAAGGAATTGAACATAGCGATAAAGTAGCACTCAACCTCACCCTGAATACTGATGTCAAAAATAAATGGTTTGGTAACATCAAAGCCGGATATGGCAAAATTTCAGAAAATAGATATGAAACCAAGAGTAATTTAATGAAATTTGGCAGAAAGAATAAATACTATTTTCTCACTCAGCTAAATAATACCGGATATGATGCAACAGGTGACATAAACCAATTAATTAACCCTGTACATTATGAGGAACCCGCGAGTATAGGAGACGGACAAGAAGCCTATAGTATTATCCATCTTTCAACATATAAGGCTCCCGGTTTTAAAAGAATAAGAACCAATTTTAATAATCAAAAAATAATCTCCCTGAATTCCATAATCACTCCTACGAAAACATTGAAATTAAAGGCAATGGGGTTTTTTAGTCAGGACAGGAATAAATTCTACAGAAACAATATTACAAAATTTTCTGACGGTGAAATTAATTTCACTAACAATGAGAATTCTCATTTAACTAATAAACCAACAGTGGGTTATGGCAAACTATTAATTAGTTATGACATTTCAAAAAACCAGCTCCTGGAATTTACATCAAAATATAACAATTATACGACAACAGGACTGTCTGACAGACTCTTTAACAATCTTTCTACTACTGAAAAACTTTATACTTCAATACCAAGGATAGATCATAAAATAAGTTATAAAAGCAAATTTAATTCAAGTACCATATTATTATTAACCGCAAGATATATCGAAGCAAAGTCGTCCCAACACTATAATATTACCCCGGTGACTATTTACGATGATTACTTTGCAACTACATTTACACATATAGAACAGAATACCAACAACAAAGTGCACTATTCAGGTTTTGAAGCACATTTGATGAATAGGAGACAAAATAAAAATTTAATAGAAATTCGCTTGGGAAACACTTATAGGAAAGATATATTTATATCTGACCTCACTCAAAAAAAGGAAAAAATCATCACAAATAATCCCTTAAGCTTTCATAATAATATCAATTATAGTTCTGATGATATTTATATAAAGTTGAAATACCTCTTAAAACTGGGAAGAATTTTCTTTTTTGGTAAAACAGAGTTCCACCAATTAATTAACCGGTTATTGTCTGATAGCCTTGTACAAAATCAGCGGCCATTTTTCATTAATCCATCCCTTGGATTTGAATGGAATCTAAACGCTGATAACAGGATTTACGCTTCATTTTCCCGCAATATTACCAATGCCAGCATTCAGGATATTTTTAATAAGAATGTTATCGGAGGATTCAGGACGTTTACTATTGGCACGGGAACTTTTAACCAACTAGATGCTACGACATGGTTGTTAAATTATCAATTGGGAAAGTGGACAGATAATTTTTTTGCTAATACTTACATTTATTTTACCAAAAATCATGATTTCCTTTCAAATAATATATTTCTGAATCCAAATTATTCAATCCAACAAAAAATTCTGGTTCATGACAGAGAAGCTTTCATCATAACATCCAATATTGACAGGTTTATAAGAATTATCACTTCAAATATCAAATTTGATATTGGATTTTCTTCGATAAGTTCTAGTAATATGATAAATAATTCAGATTTAAGAAAAGTCAAAAGTCAAAAATTTAAATATGGCATGGAATTAAGGTCAGGCTTTGGTGGCTTTTTTAACTATCATTTAGGTTCGATCTGGACCACAGGAAAAATTATCAAACCAATCATCAATGAATTTACTGAAAATCATAGCTTTCTGGATCTTATTTTTACATTCAAAAGTTTCAATTTACAGGTTCAATCTGAAAGTTACTATTTTAAAAACCTTACAAAAGGTAAGAATATTTTCTATTTTATTGATTTTGAAGCCAATTACGAGATCAGAAAAAACAAACTTTCATTATCATTATCAGGTAAAAATCTCATGAATACATCTTTATATAGAAATTACCTGGTAGATGATATAAGTATTTCTACCACTGAATATCGTCTATTCCCAAGTTTTTTTATTTTGGGAGTAAAATATCGATTTTAACAGAAACAAATTTGTAAGTCCAATATGCACATAATTTCACACTTCAACTCCCTAATAAACTATAAAGATTATGGTGTTGATTGATTAAAATTAGAAATATTGTATCTGCTTCTTTTTATTAGAACCATTGAACCTTCTCTTCGCCCCCCTGTTTTTAAGAGAAAAGTCATAAACATTTCATTCTAAACCATAAATTATGAGCACAAATCAAACAATATCATTGACTTTCCGGATAGGAAACGACCTTGAGATAAATCGCATGGGTTACGGAGCCATGCAGTTAACTGGCAAAGGGGTGTGGGGCGACACTCCAAAGCGGGACGAAGCCAAACAGGTATTGCTGGAAGCAGTGAAGTCCGGTGTGAATTTTATTGATACCGCTGATTCCTATGGACCAGAAACCTGCGAAAAATTAATTGGAGAGGTATTAAAACCTCATTACAACAAACTTTTAATTGCCACCAAGGGAGGGCTGGAGCGTCCGGGTCCCGGCCAATGGGTGCCTAATGGCAGACCTGAACACATCAGGGAAGCTATTGACGGAAGTCTGCAACGTCTTAAACTTGATCAAATCGACCTGTGGCAGCTACACCGCATCGATCCGAAAGTGCCGGTGGAAGAAACACTTGGACCGGTCGTAGATGCAGTAAAAGCCGGCAAGATCAAACATGTGGGACTCTCAGAAGTGAGTGTAGAAGATATTAAGCGTGTTGAAAAAATTTTACCGGTAGTTTCAGTTCAGAATATGTACAACCTGGGAGAAAGAAAATGGGAGGAAGTAGTGGATTATACCGCACGCCGGAATATCGCCTTTATTCCCTGGTTCCCGCTTGCTTCAGGTCCGGATAAAATGAAAGAGAAGACCGGTGAGATTGCAAAAAAGCACAAGGCAACCCATGCACAGATAGCGCTTGCCTGGCTGTTAAAAAGGTCTCCTAACATCCTGCTCATACCGGGCACCAGTTCTGTTCAACATCTGAAAGAAAACCTGAAAGCAACGGAGATTAAACTTTCCGATGAAGATTTTGCATTACTGTCTGAATAACTTTAGAATGAATGAAAAGAATTATGTGATTTTTTTTCTGTAAATCATGAAAAAAGCGCGGGTTTTAAACATGCAACCCGCGCTTTTTTATTTTGTTTAGTTAAGATATCAACTATTCCCTTTGTGATGCGGTCCGTTCCCTTTTGGAGGAGGATTGGATATTGAATCACGCATTTTTGTATCTGCTTCAATATTTTTGAATTTATAATAATCCATAATACCCAGGTTACCGGATCGAAATGCCTCAGCCATTGCCAGGGGAATCTCCGCCTCAGCTTCAATAACCTTGGCACGGGCTTCCTGTGCCTTGGCTTTCATTTCCTGCTCCTGTGCCACAGCCATGGCTCTGCGTTCCTCCGCTTTAGCCTGTGCAATATTCTTATCAGCATTGGCCTGGTCCATCTGCAATACTGCCCCGATGTTTTTACCAATGTCAATATCTGCAATATCAATAGATAATATTTCAAAGGCTGTACCGGCATCGAGTCCTTTGTCAAGAACTACTTTTGAGATCGAATCAGGATTTTCAAGTACCAGTTTGTGTGAACCGGAAGAACCAATAGAAGAAACGATACCTTCACCAACACGTGCCAGCACTGTTTCTTCACCGGCACCACCAACAAGCTGTTTGATATTGGCACGAACAGTAACCCTTGCTTTGGCAATCAGCTGGATACCATCTTTGGCTACAGCAGTAACAGGAGGTGTATCGATTACTTTTGGATTAACCGACATCTGCACTGCTTCAAAAACATCACGACCTGCGAGGTCGATGGCAGTAGCCATGTTAAAATGCAGTTCGATATTGGCCTTATTGGCCGAAACCAAAGCATGCACAACCTGTTCAACCCTGCCGCCTGCGAGGAAATGTGCCTCCAGACTGTTTCGATTAAGTGTTAATCCGGCCTTGGTTCCTTCAATCATCGCCCGGACAATTACAGCCGGCGGTACTTTACGCCATCGCATCAGGATAAGCTGCAACAGGGATATTCTTACACCGGATACCAGTGCAGAAAACCACAGCCCGATGGGTACAAAATAAAGCAGGATCCACAAAAGGATAATACCTGCTACAATAAGGACAATCAATAATCCAATTTCCATTTTATTCGTTTTTAGGTTTTACAATTATTTTTGAACTAACAATTTTAGTCACAACTACTTCGGTATTTTCAGGTATAAAACCTGTAGTAGACTTAGCTTCAATAATCAGATTATTGACCATCACATTACCAATGGGATTCAGGCGCGTTATTGTTTTTCCGGTGTCTCCCGGCTTAACCTGCTCTTCAGTTAGAGTGGCACTGGACTGGCCTGTGATGTTATCACTCAGCATGAATTTTCGCCAGGTTTTTGATTTTAAAGAGAGGTAAACGGTAACAACGCCAAAAAGAAAACTGCCAAGTAAGGTATAATTACCAACAACAGTCCCATGTGTTTTATAGGCCATAAAAACTCCGGCGCCAATTAAGAGTGTACCACCAATACCGGCAATGGTAATACCCGGAATGAGCAAAAATTCGATAATCAGAAGAACGATACCGAGTAATATCAGCAGTACAATTGCCAGAATGGACATTTTATTTCAGAGATTATAAATTATATAGTTAAAAATTAATCAATCGTTGCATGAAGCCCAATTTCAATAAATTTATGACGAAGCGGCTTTAAAAGGCTAAGCGACCCTTTTTTTACGTCACATTTACCCTTATAATGTACAATATATGTACACTGCTCGGCTTGCTCCAGATCATGCTCACAAATATCCATCAGCGCCTGTATAACGTAATCGAAGGTATGCACTTCATCATTATGCAGCACAAGAAAATTATTTTTTTTATCCTTCGTTTCAACGACTTCTTCTACAACCGGCTTTTGCTGAATTTTTTTCTTTGTTTTCATGAAAATTAAATTTAATAAGCAAATACCTGAATAGTAAATGAAAGATTCAAGTGTTCAGACTCTATGTCCAAAAATATAAAAAAAATCTGTAGCATCACATTAACTACAAAGGATTCCATAAAAAGTTACCAACATTAACGTGAACTATTATAACTTTCCAGGTCACGGGCCCTGTTTGCAGATATCTTTTTTGCCTCATAATAGGCTACAATAAATGCATCTTTAAATCCATAATTCCTCACTTTAAGCAGGGCCTGTTGTGCCTCTTCCCATGTTTTGAATATTCCCGCATAATATTTTGTAAGCCCTTTACTTTGTAATGGTTCAGTCGAAACCGGGTAAATTCCTCCGAAAGCATCCCATTCCTGTGGCTGACTGAATACCCCCAGCTGAATACGGTAGGCTACGCCGGAGGGCAGATTGATATTGGCCGGGAAAGGATGTTGACTACTGTAAGGAGACTTGCTGTAAATGGCAAAACTACTTCCAGTTCCTTCTTTGGGAACTGATTTAGTTCTATGTTTCTTTTTA
>DASQZP010001001.1:0-2713 GCA_035638655.1 Bacteroidales bacterium | reverse complement strand
AAATACAAAAAATTCAGCTCGTCTACTTATTTTGGATTTCAAGGAAGAATAGCGTATGATTTCAAGTTTTCAGAATCATTTTGGATTTCTCCACAGTATTTGTATTACTTTGGATTATCAAACGAATTTGTAGATTTTCCTGAGAATACCAAATCAATGAGACATTATATTTGTATTGGGATTAAAAAGAAGATAAAATAAAAAATGCACACAATCAAGATGGTTGGCAAGCTAAAAGCCCACCGAGCATCTCGCATTCAACAGGGTGAACTCCCCGAACATAAAAAGCCATTTGTTCTTGCCATTCTGAAAATAAATTTGCATTTTTCAAATTTATTCAGATCTTAAAAAACAAATGTGCCTACGCTCATGCCTGGCACACACAATGTATATAGCCAATAGCAGGAATTACGGTTCCCCGGAGATTTTACCAGAGATTAAGAACCGGTTGAAAATGGGGATTGATTTCCAGAAGTCCAGCCACAGAACAAATGCAGCAACACTGCAACATTTTTGCATTATACAAAGAGAAACACTGCAACATGAAAAAAAATGAATTATTTGAAATTTTAAACTCAAAGAGTAGTAATGAACTTGTTGATGAATTAATTCTGCTTTCAGAAAATTTTTCGGTTGTTCGGGATTATTTTGATTTGAAACATAAAAACAAGACGAAACTATCAATTTTAAAAAAGTATAAACAGAAAATCAGCAATGCAATATACCCTGATTGGGAATTCAATGAAGGATTAAATATTGATTTTGTTGAAGAAATCATAGAAGAATTTTCCAGAGTAACACCAAATATAGATTATCAAATTGAGTTAGAACTTTATGCACTTGAAACTGGCAATAAATGTGCAAACGATATGGGAGGAGATTTTGGAGAAGAATATTACATTTATTTTGAAGAGTTATTTGAGAAAACATTAATAAAACTCAATAAGAGGAAAATATCGACACAGATACTTGAAAAAATTAATTCAATACTAAAAATCGCTTTTGAAGGGTATGGTCATAAAGATTCCTTAGAAGATTTATGGGCTGAGCACGAGGAGAATCCCAAAGAGTATTAAAAATTGTAATCCAAAATAAAATTTCTATGGGATTAAGTATACATTATAGTGGGAGTTTTAGAGAAAGTGCGTTTCTTCCCAAAATGATTAATGAGGTAATAGATATTGTAGAAACATGCAAATGGGATTATCATGTTTACGAGAAGGATTTTCCAAACAATATTGATACTTCGAATCATTATAACGAGAACATATATGGGATTTGCTTTACACCACCTGAATGCGAGACAGTATCACTTTGTTTTCTTTCTAATAAGAGAATGTCAAGTCCTGCACATCTTAAGTTTTTTGGAAAAACTAATGATAAACCGGAACAAAAATACCTTTATATGCTTTCCGTAAAGACTCAATTCGCAGGTGAAGAAATACATAAATTTATTATTGAGTTGTTTCGATATCTAAAAAAGAAGGAGTATTTTGAAAATCTGGAAATATTGGATGAAGGAAAATATTGGGAAACAGGGGATGAAAATCTATTGCATGATATTTTTAAGCAATATGTTGACCTATTGGATAGTTTTTCTATGGCAATTAAGAGTGCTCCTTTAAAAAAGGGAGAATCTTATGAGAAATATTTCATGAGACTTATGGAGATGATTCAGAATAAAAATCGTGATGAAATTAAATGAATAATAAGCACGAACCCACAATCAAGCAGGCAGCCCCACCAGCAATCACCTGCCTTCCACTGGTCAACATAAAGGTTGATCAGGAGAACCTCTTATTCCTGTTTTAGTGCATTGTTATTTTCCGGTTACAATTTGAATCATACCGATGCGGAAAAATTCATGGCCAAACAAGAGGCAGATTATGGTAAAGAATATATGAAAGCCATATCTTTGTACAAAGAGTATATTGCAAATGAATAATTATACAATAATAATTCTGAAATGGAACGATTGTTAAATTTACACATAGAAAAATTGCCGGAAGGATTTTATCTGGCAACTTCAAATAGTATCCAGGGACTTATTGCCCAAGGGAGAACTATTGCTGAAACGATTGAAATTGCAAAAGATGTAGCAAAAAAATTGATTGAAGCACAGGAGGATAATATGTCAAAGTTAGAAACCATTAATGATAGTTTTGATTACCCTATAGTTATTGGAGTGTAATGGGCATCTGGATTTAAATATCGTAATATTATTAAGATTCTAAAAATATTTGGGTTCGAGTTTTACCGACAAGCAGCAGGTAGTCATGAAATTTGGTATAACCCGACATCAAATAAATACACAACAATTCCCAATCATCCTGGGGATATGCCAGAAGGAACATTAAAAGCAATTTTGAGACAAGCGGAAATTGATGTTAATGAATTTTTGAAGAAAAAGTAATTAACTGGCCACCATCGAACAGCCAATCCCACCAGTAATCACCTTACTTCCTTCGTTTAGCAGACAGACTGATTGGGAGAACCTCTCCCCCCTGCTGCTGCACAAGCTCCCCTGGATGGTGAGTCTGTTCATGTGGTTTGATTATTTTATCATTAAATATATTTGCTAACTTGTCTCAAAAAAATATAAAATTTAATAAACCCAGTTCCTTTCTACTAAAAAACAGCCGATGAAAAAACGAACTATCACACATCTTATACTATTCCTGTTAATCATTATTCCATCATTGAACAGGATCTT
>DASQZP010001000.1:0-2081 GCA_035638655.1 Bacteroidales bacterium | reverse complement strand
AAATCCGATGGGATAATATTTAGTGAAACAAACCTGGATTTGTCATTCGGACTCGGAATCTTGATGCCGTCTATCAAGGTGTTGTTATATCGTGGTTCCATACCTCGGATGATACTGTAGGATTCACCGGATCCGGCCGATTTTTGGAGTGTCACACCCGATAAGCGTTGTAATACATTAGCGGCGTTTATATCAGGTGACGATACCATCGAACTTGAGCCAATAACATTCACTTCATTATCCGATTTTAATTCCGTTAAACGGGATGAAGTTTCGGTTGATTTATCCATTTTGCCAAAGACTGCTATCGATTTCATATGCTGTGTGTTCGGTTGCAGTCCGATATCAAGCTTCACTGACTGGTTTTTCTTAATATCGATTTGCTTTGTGTATGTTATGTAACCGATATACTTGACTTCGATGGTGTAATGTCCTGCAGGTACACCGTCTATCTGATAATTACCGTTAACATCTGATGCGGCCTCAAAAGTGGTATGTAAAATATACACAGAGGCTTCAACTAAAGGCTCATTATTACTGCGATCGAAGATTTTACCTTTAATGGTTGCAGCTTTACTGATCAATGTTATACAACTAAGCAGGCATAAAAGAGTAAGAGAAAATACTATTATTTTAGAAATTAGGTTGGAGGAGGATTTTGTATAATTCATTCATTCGTATGATTACTGATCATTGATTTAGTACTAGTCAAATCACACGAATGTTACTTTATTTATGTTAAAGAATTATTATATATGTATTATAATTTTATTAAATCATGACCTGTTTTTTGTTTTATAAAATTAATCAATCATTTTAATAATTTAGTTTAAAATAAGTTTATCTATAAATCACAATTCTTTTTAGTTGTGTATTAATACGTATCAATGTGCTATACATTGAATAATCTATAATAATGGGCAAGTATTTGATTTTTTTTATGTATATATACGAAAAGTAATTCAAGAGAAATGTTATATAGAGTATTATTTTAAATAATAATAATTACCAGGTAATTATGTAGTAATTCTAAACAGGTTATATTAAAATATGTGTCTGGTGAGATAATAGGTTTTGTGATTTCATAATAATTTGAAAAAAAGCTGATGAGAATTAAAAAAAGGAACTAACGGTCGGATAAAGATGACAGGAAAGAAAAAAAATTAAATAACGTTATATAGTTAATTAATTAAGAGGAATTAATATGAGATGAATGTTATGTTTATAAACACATTAAAGGTGACCCGGATTGTTTTTATATCCCATAACAGTCTCATATCGACCGGATAGGTTTTTGGATTTCAAACCACACGAATAATAAGTTCCCAGGGGTCAACTGGGAATTTTGATATTGCAAAAAATCTCGTAGTGATGACCTTCAGATAAGTCAATAATATCTAATTCCTAAAGCAATAAAATTTAATAAAGTACGTAAATTAAAATTAGACTATTTACGTACCATTGGTATTGGTTACCGTTTTTAAGATAATATAATTCGACATTTGGGTTTGCTATTTCAGGCAGCTGGCTTTTTTAAATGCAATAAGATTATAGATGACTATTTACTCATATAAAAATTTATAGATAACAATTAAATAATAAATAGTTAACATTACATTTTTATCTTATAAAAGAAGAATAGGTTAAGAATTATTATTTGAAAATTTAGATCTTTATCGTGTTTGGAATGGTATCAGGTATTTTAATATGTTTATCAAGATGTTAAATATGTAGTATTAAGCTTAATATTTGAGGTACTTTAAAATATTAAATCTGATATCTCAATGTCATAAAGTCGCTTAATTCCTTTTAAAGTTATTGATAATAACTATTAATAAATGCATTTTTTAACCAGGTTAACTTGTTGCATCCCTATTACTTACTAAAGATACAATCTATAATATAATTGAGCTTTTGGCGCTGCAAAACCACGTAACCTGCAATACGCCAAAAGCTTCATGAAGGCCGGCTATTTTGTTTAATAGCCGGCCTAATTAATTTATACAAGTCTTAAAAAAATAATTGTTTAATTCGTTATTCAATCTGTTGTAAAGTGCTAAAATGCATTTATTTAAATCTAT
>DASQZP010000999.1:0-2576 GCA_035638655.1 Bacteroidales bacterium | reverse complement strand
GAGAATGGGAAGATAACCGGCATAAAAGTAAATGGTGCAGAAATGAAGGCTGATGTAGTTGTGGCCGGGGCGGATTATCATCATGTTGAACAACAACTGCTGCCTCAGACCAGCCGGCAATACAGCAAAAAATACTGGGCCAGGAGGACAATGGCTCCTTCCGCCCTCCTGTTTTATATTGGCATAAACAAAAAAGTAAACAACCTGGAACATCATAACCTGTTCTTTGATGCAGCATTCGAAAAACATGCAGATGAAATTTACAAAGACCCGAAATGGCCGGAAAATCCTGCCATCTATGTTTCCTGCAGTTCAAAAACAGATGCATCGGTAAGTCCTGAAGGACATGAAAATCTTATTGTGTTGATCCCTGTTGCCCCCGGACTGGATGACACTGAAGAAACACGAAACCATTATTTTGAGCTCATCATCCAACGTATTGAAAAGATTACAGGCGAAGCAATAAAGGATCACATCGTATTTCACGAGGCGTATGCACACAATGATTTTATCAAGGATTACAATTCCTACCGGGGAAATGCTTACGGCCTTGCCAATACTTTAATGCAAACAGCATTTCTGAAACCGAAAATGAAAAGTTCCCGGGTGAGTAATTTATACTATGCCGGACAGCTCACAACACCCGGACCCGGCGTGCCACCATCCATCATTTCCGGAGAAGTAGCGGCAGGGGAAGTGCTTAAACAATTTAAAAACTGAAAATTATGGACGCTAAAGCAGTATTCGACCAGGTATCCGCCAAAACGAGCCGGATAACAACGCTATCGTACAGTACTTCTTTCTCACTGGGGATTAAGGTTTTTAACCAGCGTTTCAGGGAGCCAATCTATAATATTTATGGTTTTGTGCGTTTTGCAGATGAAATTGTAGATTCTTTTCATGCCTACAATAAAAAGGAGCTTTTCGATCGCTTCAGAAAAGATACCTGGCTCTCTATTGATGAGGGTATCAGCCTAAACCCCATTCTAAACAGTTTTCAGAAAACTGTGAATCAGTATGGTATCGAAAGTGAGCTGATTGAATCGTTCCTGAATAGCATGGAGATGGATCTTTTTCATGAGTCATACGATCGCAAAGGTTTTAACGACTATGTGCTGGGCTCTGCTGAAGTGGTCGGACTCATGTGTCTCCGTGTGTTTTGTGAAGGTGATGATGAAAAATACCAGCAATTGAAAGGCTCTGCCATGAAACTCGGGGCTGCATACCAGAAGATCAATTTCCTGCGCGACCTGAGAAAAGATTATAAGGAACTGGGGAGGAATTATTTCCCAGGGCTGGATATTTCCCGTTTCAATGAAGAAGGAAAGAAAGCCATCGAAATGGAAATCGAAGAAGATTTCAGAATGGGATACGAAGGAATTACGGGATTGCCTAAATCGGTGCGTTTTGGTGTGTATCTCTCCTATGTTTACTATTATTCGCTTTTTAACAAGATCCGTAATACCTCAGCAGATAAGATTATGGAGAAACGCATTCGCATTGACAATTCAAAAAAATACATGTTGCTGCTGTCTTCAGCGCTATGGTATAAAATGAGCAATTAATGAAACGAAAATCAAAGTCGGTTGTTTTATTATCAGGATTGCTGCTAATATGTATTGCACAGCAAACCTTCTCCCAGTCACCCCTGCTCAGAGAAACACGTAACTTGTTTTTTCAGGCCGCTGTGGATAAAAGCCAGGTTGCAGCATTAATCACTATACTAAATGAACAGCAACAACCGCTTTCTGCCAGGCTGCAGGGTTATAAAGGGGCAGCAACTGCCATGGATGCTGAAAATTATGTGATGCCATACCGAAAATACAAGCAATTCACCAAAGGCAGGAAAATGCTGGAGGCCGCGATCATAAAAAATCCGGACAATGCCGAACTCCGGTTCCTGCGATTGCAGATTCAGGTGCATTCACCTGCCTTTCTGGGTTACCAGGATCAAACAGAACAAGATAAAAAAGTAGTGATGGAATATTTGAACTTACAACATAATAACATGACAGACGATCCCGATTTTCTCAGAAAAATAGTAGATGCTATGAGAAAATCCGGGAAATTGACGGATGAAGAAAGGAAATTATTGATGACACTTTATAATTAGTGTCTGTCCATAATGTCCGATAACTGCGTTATTGCAAAAATTTCAATTCCTCATATACATTAGTATACTGCGGATTAAAATTTTTGCACGCCTTGTTCTCGAACATTTTGATCCAGACACTTGACTTTATTGACAAACTCTAATTAATTCAAATAAGTAATGGGGATAATAATTTCGGAAATACTGAGAGGAGGATTGTAGTAAACTTTCAATGCTTCTTTAACGTCTCGCCGTTTAATTTTGGCCCCTTGCAGGATAATTATTCATTTTTATATTCCTGCAATCGGGCCAAAGGTAATCTTATTTTTTAGATTCTGTGCTTTTTTTTATAATTATTATATAATGTGCAGCTATTCTGTATATTTCATCACCGATACTCAGGTTGTAACGGCGGGTTGAACACTGATTTTCCGTTCTGAAGGGATATCCTCAACTGTAAACGAAGGGTTCGTTTGGTTACCCA
>DASQZP010000998.1:0-5444 GCA_035638655.1 Bacteroidales bacterium | reverse complement strand
TAACATTCAAAATAATCGCAGTAGATGATTTTTTCTTTGCCCTCAAGTTCAAACTTCCAGTAACCGGATTGGCTTATCAAAAGCGCTTTTAATTCCGGTCCCAGAATATTACGTAGCTTCCCAATATTAACAGATAGATTGTTTTTAGCGCTGTTGGCCGATTTATCCCACCAGAGCAATTCTATCAACACTTTGGAAGAAATACCTTTCCCATTATTGATGGAATGCAGCAGGATCATCAAAAAAAGTTCTCGTAACAAGGGTGAAAATTTTCTGGATATTTCTTCCCCTGCCGCATCGTAAAACTGAAACCCTCCAAAAAGATAAATTCCCCTTGACTGTTTTTCTTTTTGCCTCGATTTTTGCTGATCTTCCCAGGTGTTTTTAAGTAAATCGTCAGAGAAAAAACTGTTTTCTGGTGTCTGATCACCTTTCTTTTTGGCTTGCAGAGCATTCTTGCGTATTCTTTTACGAATAGCGATAAAGAGAATAATCAGCAGATCAATACCAACAATGACAATAAACCAGTATAACACCCTTGCATTACCTGCCTTTTCCAGGACAACAGCTTCAGAAATATTTGGTGGATAAAAAAGTGAATAAATCTTCACCGTACTCTCTGCAATTGAATCAGAGAAATAGGAAACAACTGTATACAATTTGTTTCTGTTCTTCCCTATAAACAGATCTGCATATGAATTTTTCTCCCGGAAATAAAACGGGATTTTGTCCGCCATGACCTGCCAGTGTGGTTTTATCAATGACCCCTGCAATAATTGCAGCGCACTTTTACTCTGATTGGCATTAAATTGTAATACATAGAAATTGTGATTTGCAGAATCAATAACCATGCTGTTGGCAAAAGAATAATACAGGGAGCTGTTTTCATAGTCATACACCTTATGAAAGCTGCTGTCATTAATGGAATATGAATAGAGATCAGTATAAAAATGGGGATTCAGAATTGGATTGCCTGAATCGCTGCCGTATCCTCCGAGGATATATGCAGTATCTTCATTGCGGTTTAAACCAAGGGCGGCCAAATATCTGGGAGAAAAAGGGTCTCCCCCGGTTTTTACTTTTCTCCATTTTCCTTTTGCCAGATCTAAACAGTACACACTATTACTGTATTTTAAACCATTGAACCCCCCAATGATATACAATGATTGCGACCGGGACAAAAAGAACCTGTTATAATGTCTCAGTGCAGCTGTATTTTCACGTAAAATAGGTTCATACCCCCATACTGAATCTGAAGGATCATATTTCGAAATTAGCTTCTGTTCAAAACTATAAGTATACAAATCGTTCGTTTTCGGGTTGATAAATCCCTGGCTACCTTCATTTAAAACAGGTTTGCCGGATTTATAGTAGATTTGTTTAAACGTTCTGTCATCTGTATTAAACCGGATCAGCACCTGGTCCCCGATAATATAAACAGCTTCTTCCTGTTCGCTGAACACCACACGATTATTACCTTTAACCGTAAAAGCATGAAGTAACTCCCATTTTTGATGCCTGGAGGTCAGCCAGACGGGATTTTTCACAACTGCTTTTTTATCCCTGAGGATATCCCTGGCATAATTACCTTTCATCTCATTTAAAGGCCAGTGGAAACGGGACACATCATTTTCGCGGATCACAATATCACGGATGTCCATTGGTGCAACGCTGCTGGTACCGTATATGCTATAATTGTTTTCTCCGAAAAGAATCTTGAAATCCTTCGCGTGTTTTAAGCCAGCGTTTAATTCTGTCCAGGTACTGTCCAACATCTCCAGATACAGATGATCGTTTTCAATATCAAAATTGAGTTTCAGCTTCAGCCAACGTGAGATATCTCCGGGGTGCAGTTTCACCGCAATACTGGAAAGTTCCTGCTGGCATACCACCAGTATCTGCGGACTTGAGGTGCAGTCATATACCAGGTCTATATTTTGTCCATCCCTTGTAATGATACGCGCAATGTATCCATATTGAAAATCCTTCTTATCTTGAAACAGGATATCAAAAGAAAGACTGAACCGCTCATCCAACTGTAAAAATCCATTTTCATCCAGGTCGATTCCGGTTCGTTTCTCCACAGGAACATCCATACCGGAGAAATGCAATCCATATGACTGCCCCGATGATTGGAAAACAGTCAGACAAAAGGCCATTAAAAGCATTACTCTCGGGAGAATTTTTTGTTTCATTTTTTGTTTCATCGGATGATGCCTGATAAATCACTTATAAAAATACTAAAGTATACAACACCATTAATCTAATTGTACCAAATTTACAATTTGAATTTGTTCTAAATAGAAAAATTCATGTCTGTTCATAGATTATTAAGTCAATATTATAGTATTTGTTTAGGCTTCAAATATACTTTTGGTGAGGTTTTTAATTGAAAAAATATATGGAAATAATCGGAATACTTTTAGCATTGCAATTTACAATTGTAGTTGCTTATCTGCTTTTCAAAAAATATAATCCGCAGGCAGTTTTATTATTCAGTGGTTTTCTTATGCTGGCCCTGGCTGCCATGATTGGCTTCAACATGCCACCCCTGAAAAAAGATTCAGGTTCTGCCCTTTTCAACTTGTTTGGTTACATTGAGCAATCATTCAGCAGTAAAGGAGCTGGAGTCGGTTTAATGATTATGACCATTGGTGGATTTGTATCCTACATGAAAAAAATCGGTGCCAGTGATGCACTGGTATATGTATCAATGCAGCCTTTATCGATGTTGAAAAGATTTCCATATATTGCGGCATCCCTGGTAATTCCCATAGGTCAACTGTTGTTTATTACTACACCTTCGGCTACCGGACTGGGATTATTGTTGGTAGCCTCAATATTCCCTGTACTGGTAAGTCTGGGGGTAAGCAGGTTATCTGCGGTATCGGTGATTACAGCCTGCACGGTCTTTGATATGGGCCCTGCATCAGCCAATACGGCGCGGGCATCTGAACTGATAGGGAAAAGCAATGTAATCTATTTCATCGATAATCAGTTGCCGCTTACCATCCCCCTAACCATCAGTTTGATGGTACTGTATTATTTTATAAACATATATGTTGACAAAAAAATGGGATATAAACCAGAAGCGATCGATTACAAAGAATTCAAATCAAAAGCGCCGCTGATATATGCCGTATTACCAGTGCTTCCCCTGGTAATGCTGGTCATATTTTCCAAAATTTTCAACTTCATTCATCCTCCCGTCTTACTGGATACCACCATGGCTATGCTGATCACATTTTTTATTGCCATCATTTTTGAACTGGTCCGTACCAGGGGAAATGTAAAAAATGTATTTGCCAGTGTGAAAATATTCTGGGAAGGCATGGGAAAGGTATTTACCTCAGTAATTACACTGATCGTATGTGCGGAGATATTCTCTAAAGGGCTTATTAGTCTTGGCCTTATTGATGGACTTGTCAATGTATCACAGTATTTTGGATTTGAATCAATAGGCCTGGGCATTATCATGACCATCATGATCTTTGCCGCTTCGGTGCTGATGGGCAGCGGCAACGCTTCTTTCTTTTCATTTGGTCCGCTTATTCCGAATATTGCCAGCAAACTCGGGGTTGAAGGAGTATCCATGCTATTGCCGATGCAGTTAGCTTCAAGCATGGGACGTGCTACTTCACCCATTTCCGGGGTGGTAATTGCTACTTCTGAAATTGCCCAGGTATCACCTTTTGACCTGGCCAAACGAAATCTGATCCCGCAGCTTTCTGTCCTTTTAATAATGATTATCTATCACTTTTTCATTACTTAACATACTATGAATTAACTAGATGACTTTTTTATGAATAGTTACGGTTTCCTGAATAATCATAAAAACAGGAACCGGTCATAACCATAAAATTATTTTGTATGCTCAAACTTATAAAAAATGCAAGAATTGTTGCACCTGAAGATATGGGTGTCAAAGACATTCTGATTGCCGGAGAAAAAACAGAAGCCATCAAAGATTCAATTGAACCTGTAGCAGGAATAACAGAAGTCATTGATGCTTCGGGATATAATGTCACACCTGGATTAATTGACCAGCATGTTCATATCACCGGTGCAGGAGGAAAAAATGGGTTTGTCTCAATGACACCTGGCATCAGTGCAGCCGAACTGATTTCCTGCGGTACTACCACTGTGGTTGGATTATTGGGTACTGACGGTGTAATCAGAAATTTGGAAAGTCTCTACGCCAAAGTAAGATCACTGGAACAGGAAAACCTCACAGCCTACATGCTTACCGGATATTTTGGCCTTGACCAGGTAACACTTACAGGAAGCATCTCCAGGGACATGATTTTTATTGACAAGGTATTGGGATGCAAGACTGCCATCAGCGATGCGCGCTCTTCTTTCCCCACGTCTACTGATCTGTTGAGGCTCTTGAGAGAAGTATACGTCGGTGGCTTAACTGCTGGCAAGAAAGGAATATTACACATACACCTGGGAGCGCTCGAAACCCGTATGAGGATACTTTTTGATCTGGTAAAAAAATTTGAGTTTCCCATAGAATACATCTCACCAACGCACTGCGGACGCACCAAACCGTTATTTGAAGAAGCCATTGAATTTGCCAAAATGGGAGGCATGATCGACATCTCAACCGGTGGCACCAAATACGATGCACCGCACAGACAGGTATTGTACGCACTTGAAAAGGGAGTCCCTGTTGACAATATGACATTTAGCAGTGATGGTAATGCAGGCATGGCCAAAAAAACACAAGAAGGAAATCTGGAGCTATACAAAGCGCCCATCCATTTGAATCTGCAGGAAGTAATCGCCCTGATCAAAGAAGGAGGCCTCTCCCCTGCTGATGCTTTCAAACTCATCACTGCCAATCCGGCAAAAAATCTTTCGTTGCCACATAAAGGCCGAATTGCTGAGGGTTACGATGCTGATTTTTGCTTCTTCGATGATAATTATCAACTAACACAGGTCTTCTCCAGGGGAAAAGCAATGATGAAAGACACAAAAATACTTTAAAAATATCCTGTAATGAGAAACTTTATACTATTATTATTGCTTTCAGGGCTTTTTATTGTTACCGGCTGCGGAGGAAACACCCAATATTCGCTGCAACCTGAGGCTGTCACACAAAAATATTTTCCTAATCCGGATATTCAGATAAATACACCGGCTTTTCAGAAAAAGCAAGGTTTTACCAACTATGCAGAGATGACGGACTTTCTGAAAAAGATAATAGCCACCCATAAAGATGTAGTAAAAATGGCCTTTATCGGCAAAACTGTCTCCGGAAAACCCATCCCCATTCTGTACATTGGGAAAGGTGATACTACAAAGAAAGTCAGAATTTGGTTGCAGGGCGGACTTCACGGAAACGAGCCGGCAGGCACTGAAGGGTTGCTCTACTTCATTCAGCAACTGCTGCAAAACAAAAATGCAGATTCAGTATTCAACCGCATTAGCCTGGCCAT
>DASQZP010000997.1:0-2141 GCA_035638655.1 Bacteroidales bacterium | reverse complement strand
GAACTACAACTGGCCAGCGTATATTCCAAAGTTGTGTAACGGCTTTGTTTTGTGGCTCCAAAAATCCATCATATTTATCCAGACCACCCTGGTCCGGATCGGTTCTTACCTGATATTCTCCCTGCTGACTTTCATCCATTCCCAGCATAAGAAAGAAACCTTTTCGGTTTACCCTGGTATCCCGCCATTTAAAATATAAACCATCCAGAAACGGTTGAACATTATCCAAAGAAGAAAATAATTGATCAGAAGATAATGAAGTCTGAGGATTTTGATTTAAAAAATCGTCATTACAGGAAGTCATTAATATTAGCACGAATAACAAGAATCCAATAATGTTGTTTTTTGATGTATTCATTTTAAAATAGTTTTACCTTACATTAGAAACTTACATTTATACCGACTACATACATTTTGAATGAAGGATACCAATCACCGCTTTCAGGATCATATCCTTTGTATTTGGTTAATGTGAGCAGATTATTTCCTGTTAAATATATCCGAAGGTTGCTCAAACCTGCCGTTTTCATCCAGGTTTTGGGAAGTGAATAAGATAATGTTATTTCTGACAGACGAAAGAATGATGCATCCTGTACAGCCCAATCAACATCACTTAAGTTAAACCGGCCACCATCTGAATAAGCACGCGGGATATTGGTATTTGTATTTTCCGGAGTCCATCTGTTCAACAGATCTTTATGTGCTGCAGAACTTCCAATACTGCTCATCAGTGTTTCGTATAGGTAACTGATCCTTTTTGCCCCTACTGAATAGGTTGCATTAACATTTAACATCAGTCCTTTATAACTGAAATTTGTTGAAATCCCTCCATAATAATCAGGATCTCTTTTACCAACTACAAAACGATCCTGATCGTTAATTATTCCATTTTTATCTCTGTCAAGTGGTAAAATATCTCCGGGTTTTACAATCCTTGACCCAAGCTGAAGTGAGTTAACATAATCCATATCAGACTCCTGAGCAATCCGGTCAAATTTATATACATAGATTGTATTCAATGGTTCGCCCAGAAAAAGGTTTCCTTCCCTTTGTATCTCGTTATTTGAATATCCACCCAGATTATAAATTTCAGTTACGTTCTCGTAAAGTCTTGTGATTTTATTCCTGTCAGCAGAAAGATTCAAAGAAATATTCCACTTAAAATTCTGATTGCTTATAGCCTGCGCATCCAACGCGATTTCAATCCCCTTGTTTTCAAGGGCTCCTACGTTATCAAGCTTGGAAGTATAACCGGAAGTAGAAGCCATGCTTCTTTCCATTAAAAGATCTTCATTATTTATATGGAACACATCCACTGACAAATTTATCCTGTCTTTTATAAATCCAGCATTAATGCCCAGGTTCAATTGTTTTTGTTTTTCCCACCTTAAATCAGGATTTCCATATCTTCCACCATTGGTTAAGATATTTGATTCAAGTGAAATGGAAGGATTATAAAGTGTTTGATAGCCGTAATTCGGAATATTCTGGTTACCTGCAATTCCGTATCCAACCCGTAATCTTAAATTACTTACAATACTTTGCTGTTGCATAAATGATTCGTTGGAAATCTTCCAGGAGCCGGCTAACGAGGGAAAGAATCCCCATCTATGGTTTGGCCCAAATTTGGATGAACCATCTGAACGACCTGTAAAAGTTATGTAATACCTCGAATCATAGTTGTAATTAGCTCTAAAAAGGTATGATTGAAGTGAATAGGTAGAAAAATCAGAAGATAGATAAAATTTCTCTTTATCAGATGCACCCTGAACATATTTGTAAGTAAATAAATCATTATTATAGCCACTGGCATTTTGCTGATTATAATTATAGCTGTAAAAAGACATATTTGTTCCCAACAATAATGACACACTGTGTTTCTGAGCAAACAAATGTTTATAAGTTAAAGAATTATCCCATTGCCAATTAAGGTTTTTATTTTTATATTGAACAGATTGTCCGTTATTGGCTGCTGAATAGGATTGGGTAGAAGTTGTCGGGTAATAAGTATAATTTTCAGCCTGTTGAAGATCAATTGAATAGGTAGACCTGAAATTAAGACCATTTAAAGGATTAATGTTTAAGTAATTAGAACTCATAATCCTGTTGTTAAAGTTATCTTTGGTAATATTCAGATCCCG
>DASQZP010000996.1:0-2536 GCA_035638655.1 Bacteroidales bacterium | reverse complement strand
GATGCCATCACCAGCACTGCCAGTTATCTCAAACATTACGGATGGCATCCCGGAATAGACCGGAAAAAGGCTTACAAGGTCATTTATCATTACAACCACAGCAGTCAGTATGTTAAAACCATTTTAAAAGTTTCGGACCTGTTGAAACCCAAAATCTGAATTAAGATGAAGCCCTAATTGAACGTTAACAAAATGCTTATAATTTTTCTCCCAATTTGTTTACGATCTATTTGGGTGAGAGGATAAATATGGACATCGCAACGGTAATGGTATGGATTAAAATAAGTGTCGTTTTTTACCTGTTCACGATACTGGCAATCATCGACGTTGTGCGAAAGGATTTCGGTACCATCGGGAAGAAAGCGCTTTGGGGCGTCATTGCCTTGATTCCCTTTGTCGGGTGGCTGATCTATCTGATATTCGGGTTCAGAAAGGGGAAGAAGCCGGGAAGCGATGCGGAATCGGCAAATAATGTTTGACAAATTAAACTTCATATTTTAAATTTTGATTCTTTTCGGTCCCATCGTCTAGCGGTTAGGACGCCGGCCTCTCACGCCGGTAACCGGGGTTCGATTCCCCGTGGGATCACCACAAATTAAAACAGGGAGTTATAATATATTATAGCTCCCTTTTTATTTCCCAAATTTTCAATACCCAACGCTATCCCCAACAAACCCGAAGTAAATTCAGGAAAACCCTGTGGGTGATTCCCGGGAACAAACCCTATAGGGATAGGATTTCCCCCTATCAAAATGAGCCGCTTGCCTATGGACAAATTTTATAAAATGATTAAATATTGGTTAAACTAAATGTCACTCAGCTTCAACACTATGAATTTAACCATGTGATGACTCAATCTCACGAAGGTTACACTGTAAAAAGAGAGGCTTGATGTGACATTTATAGGGCTTCTCGGATGACCGTGCATCTCAATGCAATACTGCATTGTACAACGGCATTTAGGGAGGCCAAAAGGTATGATGCTTGGTAGTCTCTGGTTTGATTATTTAAAAAGAGTCTATCGGGCTAATACGGGCAAGGCACAAACGGCCTTGCCCTTTTTATTTTTTATCAGATCCCCAGATAATGTTTGACCGTATAGGCCGTATCGTCATCCTTTGTTTGAATAGTCTCTGAAAAATTTAACGATCAAAAGGAACAACGGTGCTGAATGATAAAACAGATCTAAAATATCCATGGGCTTTTTCAGGGTTCCGTTTTTTAACATGATGAGTTTTTCCACAAAATGGGGCATGGGGCTAAATGGAATAAGTATCATGATAACCGAAAACACAATGAGGATCGAATAGGGTATTTTATCCAGAAATGACAACATAAGATTTTCTCAGAATGTGAGAGATTAAAATTTTTATCGAATGGAAGCTGAGCTTTTAAAACCACCGGAACTAATTTCGTTTCCACTCGTCGCTTTTTGTTTTGTGTGAGACCAAGCGGCTATTATCTATCAATCCTATCCCTCAATTTCCCTGAACACCTAAACGTAACAACTTTTCTGGGCTCGAGCATCAGGTCATCCCCGGTGGCCGGATTCCTGCCTTTACGTTCTGCCTTTTCCTTTACACAGAATCTGCCGAAATTAGAAATCATAACATCCTCACCAGATGCCAGTGTCTTTTTGATGATCTCTATAAAGGTTTCCACGATTTCTGTGGACTTGTTCTTGGGCAAACCGGTTTCATTGTGGATCGATTCTACGATCTGAATTTTTGTGAGTGTCATGGTTTTATGCTCCTCATGTGATAAGAGTTTGGAATTATATGTCATTTATCTCAAATACCAGCATGAATGTCAAATGCAAAGGCTTAACTGCTACCATTTAGTAGTTTTCGCAAACACTTGACAAGTCGGGAAGATTATGAGAAAGAACAAATCGAAAATAAATTCTATTATCAACAGGTTGCCTCTTACAGTCCCTTTCGGGCTTTCTTTCCTGGTATCTCGCTTTCTCTTACCTGCTGTTAATTCAATTTTGCCTTGCCCTGGTACTTTGACAATTAGATCCTTTTCATCCTGACACAAAGGGAGAACATATGTCACTATTTTGAACCCCATTTCTCGCACGTAGAGAGGTGGGGTTTTGTGTTTATTTGAAAAATTAATAAAAAACTTCTGAAATCAGTCCTCTACCTATGCGATTTTCTTTGTGCAACACTTTTTATTTTGCTGGCATCGCTCTGGCCAAGAAAAAAACTAAAACAGGAAAACTAATTGAGGGGGGATTATGAAATTATTAAAAGTATTAAGCAAAGTAAATCAAATCGAAAAAATTTCATTTCTAAAAATCCTTGATTCCTTTTGTGCTGAATCCCGAAAAATAACACCTCAAGTCGATCAAATACTTACCCAAAGCGCGAATCAATTAAAAAATGTAGACGATGCCAACATCGTAAAACTTTTCAACTTGCTTAAAGATAAATACGCATCACATATTGAAAAGAGAATTAAATTCAGTAACTATCAACTTGACATCATAATTGAAATATTCGTGCGTGATGGGAACCAAATGATGTCGAGA
>DASQZP010000995.1:0-2611 GCA_035638655.1 Bacteroidales bacterium | reverse complement strand
ATAAAGTTTAGCTTATCATTATCGAAGTGATCAATTTCTTTACAACATTCATCAAATTCATCGCATATCTTATCATGATTACAGAAATTAATATTAAGTTAATTTTTAGACTAATATCGCAGAAAATATTATACTTTTCACACACCTGTCCGAACATGTTACTAAATTAACAAGCTAACAGTATTAACATGCTGGTAATCAGTTGCAATTTTTACAAAATAAGCTAAAATGCACCAAACATTTTTAATAAATCAGTCTATTTGATTTTTTTTTACCACAAAGTGGTTTAATATAAATAACCTTGTATGAAATGCAGGGTATAAGCTATATCTTCTCTGAACCACAGCGTGGTTTAATTTATTAAAATAAATACTTTTCATTGTATGCTATTCCATGCTCCTTTAATAAGCTAATATATTCTTGTTTAAAACTATTGTTTTTATGATGTGTTTTTTGATCTTTCACATATTCAATCAATTCATTCTTTGCATTGATAGAATAAGTAAATGCTCCATATCCATCTTGCCATCCATTGAAGTTAGGGAAAATATTTTCGGACTTTATCATATCAATTGTTGACAACTTAATGTCTTTCACTAATTTAGCAGGAGCTACCATTGGATGTATATGGGTTATAATATGTATATGGTCTTCAACTCCACCTATTCTATAAAGATGACATTTCTTGTTTTTTAAAATTCCCCAGATATAGCTGTAAAGTTTTTGATGGCCGGTTTCAACCATGGTATTTTTCCTTCCTTTTGTGGAAAACACTATCTGGTATAATATTTGCGTATACGTACTCATTGGCTAATTATTTTATTAAACCCTTTTAGGGTTTTTGATTACTGTTCTTATTAATCCCCGCATTGCAATGCGGAGCTATTCAACTTTAATCCCTTTGGGATTATATAAATCGATATTAACTGGTTAATTATAACTTATATTCATAATGCCAATTTCAATTGTTTTGCATCCGGTGCTCTTGTCCATTCCTTCCGGGCTTTTTGAACAGTTTGTTGTATTTCATTTACTATATAATCCAAGCGATTATATTGAATTAGGCAAACCCTAATCAAGGTCACGAAGTGACCAAAGCAATGATTGATTCTGCTAATAGAGCGTCTGATTAATTCCAATAGTAAGTAGGTGATCATTGCACAATAGATTTGTGATTTGGTAGCGTTTTCGTTTGTTCCAAGGAATGTTTTGACATGTAGGTTTTGTTTTAAAAGTTTGAAAAAAACTTCAATAATCCATCTGCGTTTATAGAGTTCTGCAAAAACAGAAGCACTCCATTCCATGTTATTGGTTATGATTTCTAATGTCTCATTTTTTCCTTCCACAAATACGACAATTCGTCGGAATACTTCATGATCAATCCCCGCTTCTTCTGCTTTAGCACTAGTAAGCTTTATTTTCTCGTCCAACAATATATGTTCGTCTTTATCAGCAGGAAGGTCAAGCTCTTCGATAACTTCATAGATGGTATTATCTTTTATCCGGGTAACAATCCAATTTTTATCATCTATTCGATTACGAAATAATGTAAAATCAAAATACCCTCTGTCATCAACAACAATGGTATCTTCTTCATAACTGAAGCTATCAACACCTCGCCTGTCGCTAACCTTTGCCTCGGTTATATAGACTATATCGGGAAGCATATTTGCTTCATCAAGGCTCACATGTAATTTTATTCCTCCTTTAGCTGTCCGAAATTTAGCCCAAGGAAACAATGACAAGCACAGCCCAATGGTAGAGGCATCAACAACTTTAACGGTTCTCCCTTCAATCTCTTTTATGACCTGGTAGCCATCCCGCTTTTTATAGTAGTTCATATAGTACTTCAACAATTCGTTGAAAATAAACTCAAACACACGATAATCACGCTTTTCATTGCCATCACTCATGGTCGAACGAGCAGGGCTTTGTTCAAGTTTTATGTCTCTTAAAAACTTTGGAGATACACTTATTCCTTGAGCAATCTCCCTTAATGTCAAACATTTATTCAGCTGTCCGAACATCATGGATGTTAATTGATCGTAGGTCTTGTATTTACTGCAATGTTTATCAGATTGGTACCTCCGAATAGCGTCTTTTATAATATGTTCAGGTATTAAATCTAATATCTGACGTAATAATGGTTTGTTATTTTTCACTAATTTTGTTGTGCCCATGTTTCTTTTTTTTGTCGTTAAGCACTACAAAATTAGGATTCTTTGGGCATTTTTATTATATTATTTGTTCGGACAGTTGTGATAAAAATTACATAATGAAGGATTAAAGTTCGATTTGGAGACTTTTCATCATTATTAACTTTTAAACCGATGTTAGGATATAAATAACATGAACAAGAAAACAATCATTTTCGTCTTAAGTACAATATGTGTATTGCTTTTTACGCATTGCAATCGTTCATCTGTTATAGAACAAACCAGCAAAGCAACAAATAAGAAAGTTACTATATTCCCCGATTATACTGATATAACCATTCCTTATAATATTGCGCCATTAAATTTCTCTATTCAACAAAAAGAAAAGGCATATTTTGTTAAGATCTATGCTGATAATGGGAAACCCATAACCATTAAAAGCGCTAACCATTCTA
>DASQZP010000994.1:0-11458 GCA_035638655.1 Bacteroidales bacterium | reverse complement strand
AATATTATACAGATGCATGATTAACAATATTTCACCTGCCTATGTTCAAAACAGGCAAAACCCGGCAAATAAACGGACTTGTAAAGGAAGAAAGGGTGCGTATCCGGATGCAGAATTTTCAGGAAACCGGGAGGTGCTGGTATACATACATATAAAAAACTCCGTAAAAAACAGACCAGACAGCATTTGCAGTGATCATATACAGAAAACGGGAGGGTTTGTTCCCATAATATCTTTGCGCCAGAAAAGCGCCTACCGGAATGGAGAGCAAAATTGGATTGGATAGTGCAATACCCAGCATACCGTAATTATTTTTAATCTTGATAATGAGCCGGTTTTTCCTTGTAAATATTTTCTTTGGTTCACTTTGTTTTTTCTTTTTCTTCCCAAAATATTTTGTCTTTAAGCCCTCCCATAGAATTAGTAATCCTTTGGAAAGATAAGTGAAAAAGAAAATGCCCAGTATACCACCGATATTAATCCAAAGCAAGGTTTCCCAAAAACCCATTTTGTATACCATAATAGCCAGTGGAAAGGTCATGGCAAATTTGAAAGAACTGAAAAATAATACGGTTAATATCTTCATTATACTAAATTATCAGAAAAATATTTTGACTTATAATTTACCTCCGTAGGCCAGGTCACCTGCATCACCCAATCCCGGTACTATATAAGATTTAACAGTCAGTTCATCATCAATGGCACCTACCCATACAGTAACATTGTCCATTATCATATGTTTTCTCAGATATACCAGCCCCTCTTTACTGGCTATAATTGAAACAATATGGGTATGCCTTGGAGTTCCTTTCCTTAGCATTGCCTGGTATGCCAGTATCATCGAAGAACCTGTTGCCAGCATGGGATCATTAAGTATCAGAATTTTATCATCAAGGGAAGGACTGGAAAGATATTCAAATTTAATGGTAAAGGATCCGTCTTTACTGTACTTTCGGTAAGCCGAAATAAAGGCATTATCGGCCCGGTCAAAAAAATTGAGAATACCCTGGTGCAACGGAAGACCTGCTCTTAAAATAGTAGCCAGCAATAGCTTATCGACACAAAGCGGAATGTTGGCAACTCCAAGAGGCGTTCTCACCTCTTGTTCTGTATAATTAAAGGTTTTGCTGATTTCATAGGCAAAAATTTCACCTATCCGTTCCAGGTTTCTTCTGAAACGCATGCTGTCTGCCTGAATATCTTTGTCTCTTATTTCAGCAATGAATTGATTTAATACTGAATTTTCTGATCCTATGTTCTTTATCATATTAAAATTTCTACCTGTGAAACACTTTTATATACCAGGGTAATGTATTAATTTTTATTTCCGGATACAAACACTCTTTGGCTCCAAAACCAAGACACATATGCTCTTCATTGCGGGTTTTCATATATTCAAGATTCAGAACAGTGTTTTTTCCTGCATGCTGCCGGATAAACTGGTCAATCAGAAAATACTGGGCTTTAGACTGGCTACCTGTATAATTTAATGCCCGGAACAACAAATATACCTTGTTATGCGACCATATGAAAAAGCCTGCAGCGCATAATGTATTGTTGGCAGAATATATTCCGTAAAGCTCCCCCATCTTAAATCTGATGGCGGACGAAATTATCATGCGAAGGGAAGCTTCTTTTTCTTTTTTTAGGACAGGTCGCTTAATATTGCTGCGGTTATACAAATTTATTATCTCATTTGGCTGAAGGCCTCGTACAATCGTGAGTTTTGCCTTTTCTGACTGCTCAAGCTTTGCAATTGTATTACTGCTGTAGCGACTGCGAATCTTTTGATAATCGTTGATAAGATCCAGTTCATAACTTTTCTTCCAGCGTTTCAGATAGGCTTCGCTACCATTTAACCGGTTATATTTGTTCAGATACAGATTAACTGTAGAATAATCTGCCGGGATTGATTTAATAAAAGCTTCAATAGTACCGGATTTCAATAAACCTACTGAGTAAATACCGAGAGAAGCTGCCCAGGATGGTTGCCTGATGACCGGGTAATTAATAAAACGCCTACCGGGAAGGGGCATCACTGACTCATACTCTTCATCAACCAGGGCACCCCAATCCGGACTGACTATATCCAGGAACCAGGAAAACGCAAATACGCTGCCATTGAATGAATGCTGAATGCATTTATCCCATCTATTGTAATCAATCTCCTTATTCCTAAGCCATTTCAATCGCAACATACATTATTAATCTTCAACAATATTCCTGGTTAAAAGTTGAGAACAATCCTGCTGATACTAAAATATTATAACTTTGAGTCTACTTTATATTATTTTTGACAATAAATCCACCGGTTAAATCAGATTAATCCTTCATCGGCCATGCTAAAATAGGTATTATCTGCAATAATCAAATGATCCAGCACTTTTATATCCAAAATATCGCCTGCTTTTTTCATTTTTTCGGTAATTTTCAGGTCAGCCTCACTGGGTTTGAGATTACCGCTAGGGTGATTGTGACACAAAATCACTGATGAAGCCAGGTGTTCAATCCCGTTTTTCATAATAAGCCTGACGTCAATCACTGTACCCGAGATCCCTCCCTGACTGATTCGTTTTTTGTCAATAACAGTGTTAGCCCGGTTCAGATACAACACCCAGAACTCTTCATGTGGCAGGTCAGATAATACTGGCTGCATCAGTTCGAAAACCATTTTGCTTTCCTTTATCTTAGTCTTAACGGAAAGATCTGCCAGCTTTCTTCGCCGGCCAAGCTCAAGTGCAGCCATGATG
The DNA here is from genome assembly GCA_035638655.1 of Bacteroidales bacterium. Taxonomy (GTDB): domain Bacteria; phylum Bacteroidota; class Bacteroidia; order Bacteroidales; family DASQZP01; genus DASQZP01. The sequence continues at coordinate 8,708 of DASQZP010000994.1, read as the reverse complement.
CTGACTGCCTTAGCTTCGCCGATACCTTTGATGGCAGTCAGAGATTTCAAATTTTTCTTCCCCAACTGATTCAGGTTGTTATTGACTCCCTGAAGAATCCTGCGGGAAAGATCTACAGCCGATTCATGACGGTTGCCCGATCCAATTAGTACGGCAATCAATTCTGCATCGCTGAGGGACCCAATGCCTTTGGCAATCAGCTTTTCCCGGGGCCTGTCTTCCAGCGCCCAGTCCTTTATCCTGAATTTTTGAGAATTCGCCATTTTCATAACAATCTGTCTGTTGGATAATTATGCGACCTGATTCCTGATAATAAATATGAGTTCACTCCGAAAAGTACTTTATTAAGTAAAACTGAAAATCAGGATTTGCCCCTTACCCTAAAGGGAGCCTGATTTTCAGCTAATTTACCCTTTAGGGCTCAGGGCAAAAAGTAGCTGAAAATCCAGGTATTGGCTTTTCGGAGTACACTCAAAAATAGAAAAATAATTCAATATCTTTCAATTTAATTTCATGAGCGGATTATAAAATTAGTTTTTAATACCAGATGATTGTATGTGGTTCAAACTGTCAGACACCTTCATGGATATTATTAGCGTGCAGGCAACTTAAAATATTATAAATTGCTATACAGGGTGATAAGGTGTCTGACAGTTATTACTGAATGCTACCAGCCTGAAAGACCAAAGCCAGGGCCAACGCCCCGGGTAGCGCGTTCATTCCCTCTATCCGCCGCGTCGGTAATGTTTATTTTGAAACCGGGTGTTGGTTATGCGGCGAATGGAAACGAGAAGCTGATGGGACCTGTCAGGTTTAGAACACCTGACAGGTCTTTAAAAACAAAGAGGAAGAAGGCGATTTAAAAAAGGCACAAGTAGATACCTTGCGCCAGGTGTGTATCGCGAAATTTGGGATTTAAGACAATACTTTTTAACTACTTTTTATTCTTTTTAACCTGATCTCCAAAATCTTTCATCAATACAGGTTTAATAATTTTTGTCCATATCCTGTATCCATCATATGTCATGTGCAGGCTGTCACTTCTGAAAATATCAGGATTAATTTCTCCGTTCTTTTCCATCATGGCCTGACTGATGTCAATATATGAAACATCCGTGCATTTGTCTGCCAGTTCACTGAGCATTTGATTGGCTTTGTTGGTAGCAGGTAACAGGTTTCTCCTTGAAGGACTGGGTTTGACTGATAATAAATAAATTGGTGTTCCGGGTAATTCGGCATGTGCTTTCTCAATAAAAAGTTTGCAGTTTGCTATGAACTCTGCAGGCGTTTGTTCCTGGGCCAGGTCATTATCTCCCTCATAATACACGATGGCTTCGGGTTGGTAGGGTTTCACAATCCTGTCAAAGTAGAACAAGGCATCTTTCGCATTCGATCCACCAAATCCCCTGTTTATCACTTCAAGCGGATACATATCCTGCTGAACGGTCTGCCACATCCTGATACTGGAACTCCCCACAAACAGTATCTGATCCTTCTTTGGCGGTTGTATCCTGTCGATGGCCTCATACAACCGTATTTCCGGTTCAAAGTAATTGGACTGTTTTTTTGATTCAAAGACAAAGGGCAGAAATGAAGGGTTAATCATACTGATTACCGAATCTCCAATCATTATTGTTAATGTATCATATGCCGGAGGAAATGTATCAACAGGAAGGGAGAAGTCAGCTACAGCCAGGTTATTCTTCCCTTCAATCAGTTTGCCTGCTGCAAGGCGATTCTGATGATCATAAACTGAAAATGCACTATCGGCATATCGATTGCTACCCATGATCCTGCCGGAAAGTACTGAATCATCTTTAATATATGCCTTTGATGCAACATCAACCCGGTATTTCCCTTTACCCACAAGTGTCAGGTTTTGAAGCGCATAAGGATTAGCATGTGTGTCAGTCATATAGTACCAGGTAAGCTGCTTGTGGAGGTTTTCCCCGGTAGTATCGGTGTCATTAACATATACCTGCATGGCAAAATGCTGTCCTTTTACAGGAGTTACAGTTGAATCCGGAAAAGGAAACAAAATTTCCATTGTGTAACCTTCCTGAGTTTTTCTGATGAATGGTTCCGGGACAACAGGAGGGGTACTCCTATGCCTTCCCTGTACCTGTACACTGATGTAGGGTTTCTTGTCAGGGCGGTCAAAACCAGGTGTAATAAAATAATGCAAAATGTCTGGGTTGCCCTGTCCTGCAGAAAGAAAAATTTCAAGCCCGTCATCTTTCCACGGATACTTGCTGTTCTCTATAAACTGATTATCACTGATAACCATGAAAAGACATATACCCTCTTTGTTCCAGCCCAACCGGAACTGTGCTGCCAGGTTATTGCTATCCGGAACATTTCCGTATCGGTCGGCGAACAGCTGTACCTGTAACCCCTGGTCAGACCATTCCGCTCCTGAACCATCCGGCGTAAAATCGGTCAGCTGTGGTACCGGAAGCGTATCGGATTCAAGCAGTTCATCAGGAGAAGTACTGCAGGCAACTATTGAAAACAGTGATAAAGAAAGAAGCAAAAGTTTACGTTTCATTGAGAAAAATTTTTTAGGTTTCTGAAAATAAACTGATGCTTACAATATAGTTTCTTTTATTCAATAAAAAAAAGTGCCACACCGCTCACGCTCAGAAAAGCACCAATAATTTCAGGCAATGTAACTTTTTGTTTAAAGAACAAAATGGCCGGCGGAATAATCAGGATTGGCACAATGGCCATAATGGTAGAAGCAATGCCGGTGGTGGTATGCTGAACGGCAAACAGGGAAAGAGACACCCCGAGGAAAGGACCAAAGAAGGAGCCGATCAAGATGCTTCTCATACCCTTTTTATTACGCACTGCTTTTTTAATATTTGATGTTCTGCGCAGCAACACCACAATAATTCCAAATCCAACCATACCAGTGATGATCCTGATCTGGGTAGCAGCAAAAGCGTCATAATTACCCATTCCCAGTTTGCTCAATACCAGACCTACCGCCTGACCGACAGCGCCTCCGAAGGCATACAGAATTCCCCTTGGGGAAAGGCGCCGGGTTCTTTCCGGGTCTTTTGACCTTCGTGAAAAAATGGCCAGTGCAATACCGGCAAAAGTCAGAAACATCCCAAAGAGATTATAGAGTGAAAGGGTTTCTCCCAGGATAATCCAGCCGGTAAAAGCAGTAATGGGCGGGACAAGCGTCATAACCAACATGGAAAAACGGGACCCGATCATGGTATAGGACTTGAACAGGAACAGGTCTCCGAGCACAAATCCAATTACTCCTGACAGGGAAAGCCAGCCCCAGTTTTCCGGACCGGCATCTGTTGGCAAGGGAAGGCCACGATACAACCACGAAAAGATACTCAGGAAAACAAAGGCCATTACAAGCCTCAGAAAATTTACCGATAAAGAGCCCACACGTACACTGGCATGTTCAAAGGCCAGGGCAGTGATGGTCCAGAAAAAGGCAACTGCCAGCGCAGAAACCTCACCGAGATGAGAAGATATCATAAGCGATATTCAAAATATTGGTACCCAAAAAACGGGATTCACTAAAATGTGAAATGCAAATATACATTTTGAAATGCTTAATTTACTGCCGACACACATATTATAAGACAGTAATTGATAAAGGTTAAATACTGAGCCCACTCCGAAAAGTACTTTATTAAGTAAAACTGAAAATCAGAATTTGCCCCTTACCCTAAAGGCCTGCCTGCCAAAAGCAGTACAGGCAGGGTGTCTGATTTTCAGCTATTTTACCCTATAGGGCTAGGGGCAAAAAGTAGCTGAAAATCCTGGTATTGGCTTTTCGGAGTAAACTCAATACTTAATTGGTAATATGCAGGAAATCTCCTTCAACGGTAGTATTATACTCTTTCAGTGGCAAGCGTGCTTTGCTGTTGTTAGCAGGGACTGCCCCTGCTTCAATAATAAATAATGACCCACAGCAAGGGCATTTTGCCAGCGAACCATCATTAAGCTCTACGGCACAGTTATGCTCGGGTTCATAGGTGCAAGTCCTGTCATACGCAAAATAATCAGTTCTGCCATATTCATCCGGATAACCGCGGTAAATTATTATACCGTTCAGTCCGGCATCCGGCTGTTTTAAATACATGGAGCCTCCAAATCCTAAATTTGCTAAATCAGTAGGAATGTGCAATGTAAAATCCACATACACATACGGGATCACATTATATTTACTCTTATCACATCCCTGGTTAAACAGTAAAAGGATAATAAGTATTGAAAAATATTTTAACTTTGATATTGAGAACACTATTTTTTACGTTTTCATTAGAAATTTGAAAGACACAAAATTAATGAAATTCAAAATAAAACGGTTATCTTTAATACCTGTATTGCTTCTACTGGGTACTTTAACAATTACGGCACAGTCGCGCACCGTTAAGAAGGCGCAACGCAAAGCTGACAAAGCAAAAAAAGAAGCCCAAAAGGCGTTTGATAAAAAGCAGGAAGAAGGAAAGAAAAGGCATTACGAGATGCAGACAGACGAGGTGAAAAAGCGCATGAAGCAGTCCCGCAAGGAAGCAAAAAAATTTAACGACCGGAAAGAACCTTTTTATAAAGATCTTTTCCGGAAGAAAAAAAGAAGAAGAAAAAAATAATATGGAACACGACTGGAATACCATACTTTATGTTGTTATTGCCGTTATTGCAATGGCAGTAAGTGCCCTGGGCAAAAAGAAGGAACGTTCAAACAGCCGTACAGGCAGTGGTACTAACAAAACTTCTTATGATCCGATGGAAGAGCCGCAGAACAATAATCCGTTTGGAGATTTCAACCTGAAAGATTTTTTTGGCGAAAATGATTATCAGCAGGAAAAAGAAGCGGCTGCGGATTCTGAAGAAGAATACAACATGGAGACGGCACGGGAAGAACCTGAACGAATGAGAAGAAGACAATATCACCAGTACGCTGAAGAGCAAGAGAGCCCGACATTAAATCAGGCATACAGCAAAGAAAAAACACTGGCTGACAGAATTAAAAACAAGGAGGGTGAACAGGCAATAAAAATGAGCCCTGCCGAATACGAACAGTTCAGAGATGAAAATGAAATAACGGACGTTATTGCAGAAGGAAGTATTAAAGGAGAAGGGGAGAATGAGCAAACAGCTGAGGGAATTGATTTCTCGTTACGGGAGGCAGTGATTTACAGTGAAATACTAAACCGGAAGGAATTTTAAGGTTTTCTCATTTGGTTTTATTAATTTTGCTTTCATAATTATCATACAATTCACTGTATTAATAAGTTATAAATACTTAATTACGTATTACAGGATCTACTTTTATAAAAGCAAACTGACTTTTATTAAAGTATTTTTCTTAAATTTGTGTAAAAGGGTTTCGAGTATTCGGGATTCTTTTTTATTTTATTGATCGTAAAAACTTATCAGGAGGAAATAAAAATGTCCAAAGTATCCTATGTTACTGAAGATGGCCTGCAAAAATTAAAAAGTGAGCTTGATCATTTGATGTATGTTGAACGTCCGCAGATATCCAAAGCTATTGCAGAAGCCAGGGATAAAGGGGATTTGAGTGAGAATGCTGAATATGACGCAGCCAAAGAAGCTCAGGGAATGCTTGAAATGAAGATTTCCAATCTTAAAGACATGATTGCCAATTCGCGGATTCTTGATGCATCGAAAATTGATACTTCAAAGGTCCAGATCCTGAATAAGGTAAAGATCAAAAATACCGGTAACAATGCTACCATGGAATATCTTATTGTTTCGGAAAGTGAAGCCAATCTCAAACAGGGCAAGCTCTCGGTTAATACTCCTATTGCCAAAGCACTGCTGGGTAAAAAAGTAGGCGACATAGTGGAGGTAGATGTTCCATCAGGAAAAGTTACATTCGAAATTGTTGATATATCCCGCTAAAATTCAATTATTATGGCATCAATATTTTCAAAAATCGTAAATGGAGAGATCCCGTCACACAAAATCGCTGAAGATGATAATTACTATGCCTTTCTGGACATTAATCCACTGGCAAAAGGGCATACACTTGTAATTCCGAAAAAAGAAGTTGACTATCTTTTTGATGTAGAGGATGATCTGCTTAGCGGCATGATGGTTTTTGCCAAAAAAGTTGCCAAAGCCATTGACAAAACCATGGATTGCAAACGCGTGGGTGTGGCAGTACTCGGCCTGGAAGTGCCGCATGCACATATTCACCTTATACCTATTAATAACCTGGGAGACATAAATTTTTCAAATACCAAGTTGAAATTTTCTGAGGAAGAACTGGCGGAAACAGCCAGGATTATTCGAAGTGCTTTATAAAAATTATTGTTGATTTTTATTATAAATCCTTTAATGTATTGTAAATCACTTTTGATTTTTTACTACCATATATATTCTATAGTTTCATATTTATTTCATTTTGTCCTTGAGCCGGACGGGCTTTTATTTCACCCTGCCGGGATTTTTTTTGATGAAATCCTTCCACCCTCCTCCGGAAGAACCACCGGCACCTGCATAATCACGCTGGTAGAAATGACAGACAGCGGCGGCCAGTCCATCGGTGGCATCGAGCAATTTGGGTATTTTACCAATTTCCAGGGTATTGCTCAGAAAAGCGGCAACCTGTTCCTTGGAAGCACTTCCCCTACCGGTTATGGCCATTTTGATTTTACGCGGTGCATATTCAAAAATAGGTATCCCCCTGTATAATGCAGCCGACATGGCAACACCCTGCGCCCGGCCAAGTTTTAGCATCGATTGCACATTTTGTCCGTAAAAAGGGGCTTCAATGGCCAGTTCATCAGGATGAAACTCATCAATAAGGGAAAGCGTGCGGTTAAAGATCTTTTGGAGTTTGAGATAATGATCGGATAATTTCTGAAGCTCCAGCACACCCATGGCCAGCAGGCTGATTGATTTTCCTTTGCATTCAATCAGCCCGTAGCCCATTATGGTTGTTCCGGGATCAATTCCCAATATGATTTTTTCTGTTTCCAATTCAATATAGTATCGTATTAAACAGCGCCTATCACAAACTGAAGCCCTTTTACCTTATTAAACAAAGGTTTTTGGTTTATCATACCCCGCTGCTGAACAGGAGGCGCCGTCCCATTTTCAATATAGTAGAGCGCGGCATGAAAACCTGCTTCTTTGGGATCGCCAAAACCGCGGGCAAAATCATCCATTGCAGGAATATCAACGGGAATGCCGTTAAAATAATTACCCTGATCATCAGCATTCAGTAACCTGAAACAAATCGGCACAAAGGCCAGGTCAGATCCCTTCATGGTGAATGTATACATGCCCACCGGTTTCCCGTAAGTAGTATCCCCTATCAGCTTCACATCCATATATGGTTTCAGGCAATTGACCACCATCTCACTGGCAGAAGCTGTTCCACGGGAAGTAAGGATAAAAATTCTGTTAATATTCAAAAGATTGGGCAGAGAATCCAGTTTCATGATCTCATTCTGGTCGGTATGTTTGTCGTTATTCTCCAGTTTGGCAAACACCTGGCTTCCCACCTTGTTGCCGGCAATAAGACTGCTCAGATAAAGCGCCACTCCCAGGCTTCCGCCACCGTTGTAACGCATGTCAAGAATCAGATCGGAAATATGCTGACCGGCAAAAAATTGAAAGGCAGAATCCAGTTCGGGAACAGAAGGCCCGATAAATCCTTCAAAAACAATATGACCGGCCAGTTCGTTTCCCGCACTTACTGTATCGGCATACAGAACGGTATTAATTTTAACCTGTCTCTTTGCCGCTGTAAAGGTTTCCTGCTTTCCCTCCGGACTTTCAAAGGTAAACTCATTGGTAACACCAGCCTGATTATCCCCAAAAAGACTAACAAAATCCGAATTCCGGTTCACAGTGGTTCCGTTTACCTTCAAGAGCTTCCATCCCCGTTTTACTCCATAATCTCTTAAAGGCGAATCTTTGTAAAGATACACTACCCGGATACTGCCGTCGGTGTATAATCCATACCTGAATCCATAGCCAACAAATATTCCTTCATTGAAATACTGGTTAAATTCAGCCTGGGTAGTCACGTAACTCCATTTATCCAGCGAGTCATAACGTACGGCATCCAGTAGTGATCCGGGATCGTTGTAATCTGCAGGATTAACTTCCGGTATCTTGTCGTACCAGAGATACCAGTCTTTCAACAATCCGTAAAACTGATTATTTATCTGGGTATTATCTAATGTTCCGCTTGTTTTTGATGGTGTTACCGGTTCCTTCTTACAGGAAACAAGTCCTGCAACGACCAGCAGAAATATCCACAATATATTTTTGGAAAATGTTCTCTTTATCATGATTTCAGGTTAAAATATATTTACGAAGTAATTATTATTATGCTAAAATAACAATGTTCCCGACAAAATTATTGTTTTTCTTTTCGGGAACATTTTTAAAAGAATGCTGAAAAAAATGCGGGAAGGTAAATTTAGAGCCAGCTTCGGGCGGGTTGTGCGTCGGTGGGTAATGATGGAATTTTATTAATTTTTAACATTTAAGTAATAATGCAGGTTCTTTGGTGTCTGTCCATAATGTCCGATAAATGTGTTATTGCAAAAATTTTTCCAGGGGAACTACCAATCACTGAGACCTTAAAATCTTTTGGAATAAAAGGTGGAAAAGGATGCTTTTCAATCAAATTATTTTGTTTGTAGTTTCATTTTAATTGGCTCTTACGGACAAGTATAACCGGATTTGCG
>DASQZP010000993.1:0-2074 GCA_035638655.1 Bacteroidales bacterium | reverse complement strand
TTTTTCTTTCATGGTGTTGTCCTATTAGGTTTTGGTTCTTTTGTTAGAGAAAAACCAAATCTAACCTTTAGGCAGCACCTTTTCTATTTTTACACAAGTATACGGACATTACCCAAATTATAAACAAACGCAAACCGCAGTAAAGGATGCTAACGTACAGGTTCAATTGATTAAAAATGATCATTCAGCCGGAAAATCTTATCAGTATAAATTTGATAGAGGAAATACATATACACCTGCTCAAAGTGTTAACGTTTTACCCGGAAGGATCTATCGTTTGAATATAACTTTTCGGGGAAATAATAAAATTATTAGTGCCCAAACCAAGGTACCGAAGGCGTTCAGAATCATAAAGACCCTGGAAGACACTGTTAAATATGAACAAGTACAACCTATTCGTTTTTTGGCTACGATGGAGACTGGAAATGATAACGCCAAATATTTCTTTAATGTGCGTAGTCAGGATAAAACCGATATGACGTCTTTCTATGAACACCAGATAGTTACTGATGCTAATAAAAATACGGGATGGTACTATAATGTACGGTCAAGTATTATCAATGAATCAAATTTTTCAAAAGTCGGAGGAGATATTGAACTCAGACTTCCCTGGGATACGATTGCATTTTATGGTAAGAATTTGGTGATCGCCAATATTATTGATAATAATTTGTATGATTTTCTTCGATCGATTGGGGGCAGTGGGAGAGAACTTTCTTCTATGTATACCAATGAGACCATTTATCATATCAATGGAGGGATAGGTATTTTCGGAAGTATGGCCCGGGATTCAGCAATAGTTAATATCATCCCTGAATTATAAATTTTAAATCAGATTCAAAATATTTCCATAAGACCTCAATATTTGAGTCCTCACTTATACCTTCTGTGATTGAGTAATGAGGTCTGAATATTAAGTTTGTAGACGTTATCGTATTAAGCCTGAAAGGATTAATATGAACAGCTCTCTGTGAAGAGGGGGGTTATCGATTGTCTGAAAATACAATCCAGCAAGGGTTTAATTGTAAACGAAATAATCACTTAAGATTATAATAAGAATTAAAATATTGTTCTTAACCGTGAGAAGCAGGATTTGAGTGTGCTTTTACTATATGAAAGATCACATCTGTCCAAAACGTTTGTAAAAAGAAGCCAGTGTAAAGCCCGGGAACCGGGGCTTTGTTATTTTAGGAGTGACAAATACCTAAAACGAACACACACTGGCTATGAAGAATCTAACGTAATTTGCCCAAATTATGCAGACTCTGGATCGCTTTTCTTTTTCCAAATTGGTTCATACCCACCAGACCGACAAACATCAGAAAGGTATTACCAGTTAGACACATTTGGTTACCATGCTTTTCTGCCAATTCTCCAAAATGAACTGCGGGATGTCTGCAATGGCCTGAAGAGCGCCTCGGGTAAACTGAATCATCTGGGAGTCGAACGCTGACGTTACCCATGTACCTTTGATATATATATTGTATATCTTATTATCATACAATAAGTTATGTTATATGAATAAATTTAGCTTTATCTATGGATCCAGATTTAGTTGATCAACCCTATCATATCTTTAAACGCACTTACTCTGACTACAATAAATATGCTTTACGTACCTTATCGGAACTCTTGTTAGCCTTATTTTCACACCATCGCTTCACATTGCGTCACATTGTCTCACGCCTTTTTGGAAAGACGAATGTGAAACATAAACTCAAAACGGTTTCAAAACTTTTTAGATCACATCGAACTCGATCATTGTTTTTGGCAAGCGTATATATAGACCTTGTTTTGTTTACCTTATATGCGATTACGCAGCCGTTCGCGAATTACCCTGCTTATTGATGCTACCAATTTACATGAGGATGTTTGGATTCTGGCGGCTTCGATTAGTTATCGAGGACGAAGTAACCCGGTTTATATAAAGCAGTGGAGGGACGTCTATGCGCACTATGACTACTGGGAACGTGTAGAAACGTTTGCCCGGTTCCCGAATACTTGAAGTACGAATTAATCTGAGACCAAGGCTTTCATGGTGCTCGTATGTTTAAGATCTGCCAGAAATTAGGGT
>DASQZP010000992.1:0-3011 GCA_035638655.1 Bacteroidales bacterium | reverse complement strand
TACTCTTCATTTCAATTTGTCTGTTTCCCAATCTGCAGGCGCAGAACAAAGTCATAAAAGCCAAAGAATACTCCACTGCAGGATTTTATGCTGCCAGGGGAAGCGGTCGTGATGTTTTAAATTTCAATGCCGGATGGCGTTTTTATAAAGGAAATGTTGAAAACGCCTGGAAGGCAGACTTCAATGATTCACTGTGGGATATTGTAAATCTTCCGCATGGACTGGAACTGTTACCTGCTGAAGCCAGTGGTGGCGTGAATTACCAGGGACCTGCCTGGTATCGCAAACATTTTATCATACCTGAGAACCTGAAGAGTAAGAAAATATTTCTCTACTTTGAAGCCATCATGGGCAAGTGCAAGATATATGTAAACGGAAAGCTGGTTAAAGAACATTTTGGTGGTTACCTGCCTGTTGTTGTGGATCTTTCCAAAGAAGGAACCGAAGCAGGCAAACCTTGTATAATTGCCGTCAGGGCCGACAACAGTGACGATCCGTCCTATCCGCCCGGAAAACCGGAAGGATCGCTTGATTTCACCTATGCCGGAGGCATTTACAGGGATGTTTGGCTGTTCTCAACCTCCCTGCAGCACATTACCGATCCAAACTATACAAACAAGGTAGCTGCAGGAGGCGTATTCATTCATACTGAAAACCTGACTAAAAAAAGTGCAGATGTAATTGTGGAAACAGATATCATTAATGAAGGAAAAGTCCGTAAAACAATAATTCTGGAGACTTCACTACGGGATTCAGCAGGTAATACTGTTGGAAAGAATCGTTCCAGGATTGTGCTTTCTCCCGGAGAATCAAACCAGTTCAAACAAACCATCAACGTAAACCGGCCTCATCTCTGGACTCCTGATGATCCGTATTTATACAAAACGTATACAATCCTGAACACATCCCGTAATGAACCACTGGACGGATTTTACACGCGGACGGGTATCCGTAAAATAGAATTCAGGGGAAGGCAGGGATTTTATCTTAACAACAAGCCTTTCGGTGACAAGCTTATTGGAGCCAATCGCCATCAGGATTTTGCTTATCTGGGCAATGCACTGCCAAACTCCGGACAATGGCGTGATGCCAAAAAACTTCGCGATGCCGGATTGCGAATTATTCGTTCAGCTCATTACCCCCAGGATCCGGCCTTTATGGATGCCTGTGATGAGCTGGGTCTTTTTGTTATTGTTGCCACACCCGGCTGGCAATTCTGGAACAAAGACAGTGTTTTTGAACAGCGCGTATACAGTGATATACGGAACATGGTTCGGCGTGATCGCAATCACCCCAGTGTAATTATGTGGGAACCTATTCTTAATGAGACTCATTATCCGAATAACTTTGCCCGGGACGCCTATGATGCTGTTCACACAGAATATCCTTTTCAGGGATGCTATGCGGCCTGTGACAGCCGGTCACGCGGAGCCGAATTGTATGATGTACTCTATTCACATCCTCTGGATTCAGCTCATTATGCCAAAACAGACAAATGCATATTTACACGGGAATGGGGTGACAATGTAGATGACTGGTCCTCTCATAATTCACCCAGTCGTGCTGCCCGAGATTGGGGCGAGATTCCTCAGTTGATCCAGGCTATGCATTATGCCGATCCTCCTTATCCCTTTACTTGTTATGAATCACTTTACAAAACACCTCCTCAGCATGTCGGGGGCTGCCTGTGGCATCCTTTTGATCATCAGCGCGGGTATCATCCGGACCCCTTCTGGGGAGGCATTATGGATAATTTCAGACAACCCAAATATTCATATTACATGTTTGAAAGTCAGCGGCCTGGTAAGCTCATCCATCCAACAGCAGAAAGTGGTTATATGATCTATATTGCCAATGAAATGACCCCTTTTTCACCTCACGATGTAACTGTTTTCACAAATTGTGACAGTGTAAGGCTCATTGTTCTCAGCAAAGATACTCTGCTCATGAGAGTGGACCACGGTGACCCGGGAATGCCCTCACATCCGGTATTATTTTCGAATGTCTATAATTTCATGCAAATAAAAGAGTTGCATCGCCGCAAAAAACCACAAAGGGCCAATTTAATAGCCGAGGGAATTGTAAACGAAAAAGTGGTTGCTACTTATAAAAGGATGCCTGCCCTTCGTCCTTCAAAGATCACACTGACAATTGATAACGAAGGATTGCCACTGGTGGCAGACGGATCAGATATTGTTCCGATAATAGCCTCCATCACTGATCAGAAAGGCCATGTAAAAAGGCTGAACAAGGAACATATACTTTTCACAGTTGAAGGAGAAGGAAGTATTGTTGGAGATAAAACCATTGATGCCAATCCACGTCCTGTCGAATGGGGAACTGCTCCTGCACTGATCCGTTCCTCTCTGAAACCCGGCAAGATAAGGATTACAGCTTCCGTTGCATTACCGGGTATCAATACACCCGGGGAAGCAAGCATTGAAATTGAATCTGTTCCTTCTCCAGTGAAAATGTTATACCAGGATATTGAGGTTTCTTCAAGAAAGAAGGCAATCATTCAGGAAGATAATCAACAGACAATTATTCAATTAAAAGATAAACTTGAAAAAGTAACAAATGAGCTGAATGAGCTTCGTTTGAAACAAGTGGAAAAAGATCAGGAATTATTTGAAGGAAACAAAAAAAGATAAAACTAAAATATATTAAATTATGAAAAAAACAATCTCAATTATTTCCATAGCAGTTATACTGCTAATTTCTTCGTTTTTACTTTCTTTTCAGCCAATACACGAAAAAAAGGCTGAGAAAAATTTTAACTCAAGAGCTTACTGGGTACATGTATTAACAACGATTGCTGATCCGGTGCTGGAGAATTTAAGCCGGGGAACCCTGCGAAAAGAAATGCCGGTCGAAAGCAAGTCAGACGACCGTGCCGGAGTCACCCACCTTGAAGCATTCGGACGCACACTCGCCGGCATTGCTCCATGGCTGGAACTGGGCCCGGATAATACACCGGAGGGACAGTTACGAGCAAAATATATCATACTCAC
>DASQZP010000991.1:0-2525 GCA_035638655.1 Bacteroidales bacterium | reverse complement strand
TTTCTTACCTTCTGCCGTGTAATGGGTAAATGTATTCGTTTCCGGATCGTACATATCCACACCACCGTATCGTTCAAAAGCAATCCAGATATTTCCCTGCTTGTCTTCAACCATATAATCAACTGAAGAAGCACCCAAAGTTTGCGGATCATCAGGGTTATGAGTGTATTGGATAAAATTACCCGTTTCCCGGTTAAAACGACATATCCCGTTTCCCCATGTAGCGATCCAGATTTGCTGCCGGCTATCCTCCATTATGTAGAAGATATTGTTATCAGAAAGGCTGTTTGGATCATCAGGATTTGCCTTATAATGGGTAAATCTTCCGGTTTTAGGATTATACCGATCTACACCGCCATCCCAGTAACCCACCCATAATTCACTTTGACTGTCAAAAGTAAGCGCCAGTACTTTATTGTTTGAGATGCTGTTAGGATTTCCCGGCTGATGAACCATATGAGAGAAGCGACCCGTTTTGCGGTTCAGATAATTAAGCCCGCCACCATCAACTCCTACCCATATATTGCCACTATTGTCTGCTGCAAAGGCATTAACATTGTCTCCGCTCAGGCTGTACGGGTCGAGGCTGGAATGTTTGTAATGTGCAAATCCGCTTTTGTCCCTGTCGTAAATATTAATACCACCAAATCTTGTAGCCACCCACATCCTGTTGTTTACATCAAAATAAACCTGAGAAAGGATATTTGACGCCAGGCTGAATTCATTATCAGGGGAGTGGGCATAACTTTCGTATGTTCCATCCTTATGCATCAGATTCAGTCCGCCATCGGTAGCCAGCCAGAGCCTTCCCTGCTGATCTTTGTTGATATGTTTGATATAGGGAGACAACAAGCCATGAGGATCATCCGGTTTATACGGATGATGGGAAAATGTGCCGGTGTTCCTGTCCATCAGATCCAGCCCTGCATCAATAGTACCCACCCAGAGGTGGTTATTATCTTCCGGGTAAAGTGAGGTGATCTGCCTGCTGGCAATACTGCCCGGGTCATCAGGATCAGGCAAATAGCCGGTAAAGGTTGAGCTGTCTGGATTCATGCGGCATAATCCGTTCATCGTGGCAAACCACAACTGATGGTCACTGTCTTGCATGATACAGCGAATAATACCATCTGGAATCGACGCGGGATTATCCGGATCAGGAAGAAACTGCCTGAAATTTTGCTCTTTGGGATTATAAAGATTAATACCACTGGCAGTACCTACCCAAAGATTCTGATGCTCATCAAAGAACAGATAATCGATCTCATTATTAGTTAAAGATTTTGGATCAGCCGGGTCATTAAAAAATCTTTGGAATTTCTCAGTTGCGCGGTCATAAAAATTAAGTCCGTTTTGCGTACCTACCCAGATATTGCCGGTTGTATCTTCTGCAAGAAACAATACATGATTGTTGCTAAGGCTTGTTGAATCATCAGCAATATTTTTAAATACCCTGAATGAATAGCCATCATAGAGATTCAGACCGTCTTCGGTGGCGATCCAGACAAATCCCATCCGGTCCTGGTGGATCCACAGTACATTGTCCTGTGAAAGGCCGTCCTCAACAGATAAGCGGTCAAATTTTATTTCCTGGGGTGAGGCCGTGGTAAGGTTGAATATAAAAAATGCAACAAGGATAATTACTCTTGTAATTGTTGCAGGTAGTTTCATAGTAGTAGTAGTTTTTCTCGAAAATTGTGAAACTTTTCGACTTTTTAAATCGAAATTATAAGTTTATACGGCCCAACACCGATTATGTTCCGTTATCACTATCACACCCGGGGTTTTTGGAGAAAATGTACCGATCATGATTTTCATGTATGCTGAACATATTTCACCTACAATGGTTATATACAGATAATAAATGTACACTCCATCATGAAAAAAATATTTTTACTCCTGTTATTTTCCCCGGTGATCAATCTGACTGCACAGGAAGGCACCCGTATTATCTCCGGCCCGATGCTGGGGCATGCCGGATTGCGTACAGCTGAAGTATGGGCTGAATTTGCTCCGGAGATCAAAGAAGCTGCACTGGTTTATCATTCAGAAAGTGAGAACCGGGACAGTCTCATAACGCTGGAGTTGCCCGGCGGTGAGTTTAATACTGGTTTGTTTGTAGTTACCGGACTGGAACCGGGAAATAAGTATTCTTACAATATTATTGCAGGAGAAGATGCAGTCCCGGCAGCAGAAGGCATGTTTACCACTCAGCAACTTTGGCAATGGCGGCAACCGGCACCGGATTTTTCCTTTCTCACCGGTAGTTGTGCCTATTTTAATCAACCGAAGTATGACCGTCCCGGAAAACCCTATGGAGGAGATTCAACAATCTTCGAAGCCATGGCTAAAGAAAATGCATCGTTCACGCTTTGGCTGGGTGATAACTGGTACACCCGGGAAGCTGATTATTACAGCAAATGGGGGTTGTATTACCGGGCTTCTCACGACCGAAGACTTGCTGTATTGCAACCATTGCTGAAAAAAATGCCGCAATATGCCATCTGGGATGACCATGATTATGG
>DASQZP010000990.1:0-6542 GCA_035638655.1 Bacteroidales bacterium | reverse complement strand
CAAGCACTCCCATTTTATTTAAAAATCCGTCGGGATGCCAGGTCCAGTGAGCCAATGGTGCGTATATAAATAACGTAAACAGTACCATGAAAACCAGATATCCTGAAAATTTCACCCTTTCGGCAAATGAACCTGTAATAAGTGCAGGTGTAATAATCGCAAATTTCAGCTGAAAAAGTGCAAACAAAGCCAGGGGAATAGTTGGTGATAATACCGGATCTGTTGCCCCGCCAACATGCCTGAAAAATAAAAATGTCAGCGGATTACCTACTATTCCGCCAATACTGTCACCAAAGGCAAGACTAAAGCCTACCACAACCCAGACAATACTAACCACTCCCATAGCAATAAAGCTTTGTAACATGGTTGAAATCACATTTTTTGTCTTTACCATGCCTCCGTAAAAGAAGGAAAGGCCCGGGGTCATAAGAAGTACAAGTGCAGTGGCAGTTAACATCCACGCCGTATCCCCTACTGATACATTCGGGTCGTGGCCAATTTCACTTCCATCTGGTAAGAATGCACCTATCAGAGCAATGGCCAGCAATACTATGGAAAAAATCAGCCATTTTAATTTAATTTTCATTGCATCTGGTTTTAATTACTAAATATTAAAATTTGATGAATCAAAATTAGTAATTATTTTTTGCATCACCCAATTTTTAATATCTTTTTAAATTATTTAATTCTTTTTTTCTTATTAACCCCCTCATTATTTATTATTATTCAATTAATATATATTTTTTAAATTTCATTTATATTATTATATTTTTATGCCTTTCACTATATATTTCCTATTGTATTCGTTTTATTTTACAATTATTTTATAATATTTATAACATTATTCATGCATTTTATATCATTTCATAATTTTTATTAAAATATTTAACACTATTTTTTTTATTTCACATAAAAAAACCTGATTACTGAGGTAGAATATACTACCTCTGCAATCAGGTTATAATTGAAAATAAAATATAATGAGTGCCGGGAATAATTAATATTTTATTGAATAATGATCTGCAAAATGAAACCGGTATAAATTGTCAAATCATCTTTTGAGGAAAAAAGCAATAGTTCAGTGCTGTTTAATCAACATACTTATATCCCACTCCTTTCACAGTTTTTATATGATCGTCTCCGATTTTCTCACGTAATTTACGAATGTGTACATCAATTGTTCTGTCACCAACAATTACACTGTCTCCCCAGACAGCAAGAAAAATTTCTTCCCTGGTGAAAACACGTTCGGGTTTTGATATTAAAAGATTCAGCAATTCGAATTCTTTTTTAGGCATGGCTATTTCCCTACCTTCTTTTATAATAATAAATTTTTCCCTGTCAATAAGGAGATCAGGTTTTTCAATAATATTACTTGAATCCCCGTCATTTGCTACCGGAACTTTTCCATAGCGCTTTAAAAGCGCTTTTATTCTACTTATCAAAACCTTGGGCTTTATAGGCTTGGAAATATAGTCATCACCACCAGCCTCAAACCCGGCAATCTGCGAATAATCCTCTCCCCTCGCGGTTAAAAATGCTATGATCGTATGTTCCATACCGGGAAGTTTTCTTATCTCTTCACAGGTTTCAATACCATCCTGACCTGGCATCATTACATCCAGCAAAATTAAATGCGGAATAATCGCCTTTGCAATTCCAATTGCCTTTTCGCCGCTTTCAGCCGTGTAAATTTGAAATCCGATCTTCTTTAAATTATACCCTATGAATTCCAGGATGTCGGGTTCATCATCCACCAGGAGAATTTTGTACTCTGAATATTCCATCTGCAATAATTTTTCATATTTTATACCGGTTAATAAGTGCTAAATACAGCTTCTCCGGAGTCCCGTAATTAATTATGCCCAGGCAAATAATCCGGTTCTCAGGAGTTTAACCCTGTTTCGAAAAACAATAAATACAAATATAGAACTTTTTAAGACATTGTTAAGTTTACCTTTCCAGCCTAAGAACAGATATTATTCACTATTTCAGACTAATTATTGAATTTCAGACATTATTTTGTTAACTTTGTATTATCTCAATGTTAACTTAATGTTAACAAATGCGTATACTTAATTAAAAATATATTTCAGTAAATTTTAAAAAGAAAGGGCCGTGACCATGAAATCTACAATACTGACTTTATTTCTTTTCCTGCTGGCTACTGTAACTAACGCGCAGATAATTGCCAGCAACGGGACTTACCTGAACAAGGACTATGATTTATATAATGGTGTATACACCGAAGACTATGACAATGGGAATGTAAAACTTGAGATGAATCTCTCCAACGGTGTAATGGATGGCATTACCACACTTTACTTTGAAAACGGATTAAAAAATGAAATACGTTCATACGATGATGGTAAAATGGATGGTACCTGGATTACCTGGAATAAAAATGGAGAAAAAGTAGCAGAAGCCAACTATAAACATGGCAAAAAAGAAGGAAAATGGTATATATGGGACAACAACGGAAATCTTTTATATGATATGACCTATAAAAACGGAGAAAAATCTGGTACCTGGTTAAAATATGATACTACTGGTAAGGTGATATCCCAAAAAACATATTAATTATTTTCAACCTAAAATAAAAAGCCGGAATATAACTATCCGGCTTTTATTTTATCCTTCCTTCTTAACGGGTTTTACTATTGTTTACTCATTTTAATCTCCAAAGGTTCTTTTTCTGTCGGTTTTGTTTTAACCCCTTTTTCAGTTTTATCCCTGTATGAAATATAGGAAACGGTTATATCATATGTTCCCGGATCTACATTGTTGAATTTAAAATTACCATCAAAATCTGTATAAGCAACTTCTCCGGACTCATTCAGTTTAACACTCACACCTGCAAGCGCTTCACCTGTATACCTGTCGGTTACTACTCCCTGAAGAGCAGTTTTACTGTCTTTATTATCTGCCTTGCCAATCGCGTTTTCGGCATTCATGCTTGCAATACTAACTAATAAGAATCCGGCAATTACAATCAGTGTCCTAAGTTGCTTCATTTTAACAGAATTAGATATTAACCAATAATGGTTGCAAATCTAATTCTTGTATACCGGGAAGTTGTTTAGGTTAAAGTGATTTATTTCTTAAGTTATTGTTAATCCCTCATAGCATGCTGTGGTCTCAACAGATCATTTATGGTTTTTACCGGGTTGAAAGTCAGGACAGGAACTTCAACAAAAAGCGTATTCCAGTTAGACATTGCACCATTCCATAATCCAGGTAATTCCTGGGCTTTAAGTTCTTTACCGTCTTTCGATTTTACTGAAATAAATCCGGTTTTTGGATCCCTGTATTTGATCAAATTATATTCATTTCCTTCAAAATCACGGGTTGAACATACCAGATCTACAGGGTTAAAGTGGGTAAGACTGTCAAAAATTTTCTTTTTTTCGGGATCATTCAGATCAATCTGAGAAGATTCTACAATCTGAAGCGAAACGGAACCATCAGGATTTTCAGCCCAAAAAGGACCGCCTCCGGGTTCACCTTCATTTTTTACCATACCGCAAACTCTCAAAGGCCTGTTAAGTATGTTCATGCACCATGCAGCCTTTGTATCCGTTTTGGCTTTTTGCACATCATCCGGTGGAATAACAAATAATTCATTTTTAATGGTGTTCATCACACGATCCACAATCTTTTGATCATCCTTATCCTGCTTTAGCTCATTATAGAGACTTTCCGTTTTTTTGCGTGTGGCAAGCAATAAACCGGCTAATGCTTTTTTATAAAGTACAGTCTGGTCTTTGAAACGATCGGGTACAACATTGTCAATATTTTTAATAAAGATAATATCTGCTTTCAGGTCATTAAGGTTTTCAATCAATGCTCCATGGCCACCCGGACGGAACAACAAAGAACCATCGTTGTTGCGAAAAGGCTTATTTTCCATGTCAACTGCAATCATATCAGTTGCTGGTTTCTGTTCGGAAAATTCAACCTTAAGCTTTATATTAAACTGATTTTCATATATTTCTTTTTGTTTATTGATTAACTCAGAAAATCCTTTCTTATGTTCAGGAGATACAGTTAAATGCAGTCGCACAATATTTTCTTTGCCTTTGGCGTATAAAGCACCTTCCACAAGGTGCTCCTCTACTGAGGTTCTGGAGTCGCCCTCAGGGTAAGAATGAAAAGTCAGCAAACCCTTGGGCAGATTTCCATAATTCATTCCGGAAGAAGTAAGAAAAAAATCAAGTATTGTCTTGTACTTGCCAGCGGCTAAGAGTGCTTCCGGATTATGTCCGTCATCAGCCAACTTCTGCCTAAGCGCATTGAAAAATGCAAACCTGTTCAGGTTATTGAAAAAATCTTTAACATCGGAATTCTTCTCTAAAAAATCGCCAGCATCCTGTCCGTTTTCCAGGGCATCATAAAAAGAAAAAAGTGATTTAAACATACGGGAAGCAGCTCCGCTGGCAGGAACAAACTTCAGGATCTTCAGCTGGTTACGTGCTTCATCATACATCCTGACCAGGTTTGCAATTTCACCTTCCTGAAGTTGTATAATACCCTTTCCGGGAATAGCCGGTTCAATAACATTCAGGTAAGGAAAACCCACCTCAAACTCATGGATTTGATTAATAACATCTTTTTCTTCCATACCATAGGAAGCAATCTGCTGCAAATCCTTTTCTTTGAACATCTCCTGTTTTTTTTTAAAATTTAACAAATATCCGCAAAACGGGCATAAATGCCAGCTGCAGTTCATTTCTTTGGCAAACAAACAAAATCAGATGGTAAATGGTTGAATCAGTCCAATAAATTATACCGCACTTTGCTGATATTCCCCGGCTAACTTTCGTCCCTTATCAAAAGCAGCAAGATTTAAATCTATGATATCCCGCCCTTTCCTCTCAAATATCTGCCTGATACCTTCCCTGCATGCCTTTTCGGAGAGTTGCATAAACGGAGAAGCCGCACCCAGCATCACCATGTTTGAGGCTTTTTTTGTTCCCAGCTCAGTAGCAATCTTGTCTGCATCCAGGGCAATGAGATTTTTATGCTTTTTGAGTTCCTGCATGATTACCGCTGAATCAGGATAATCAGCGATATTAATAAAAGGTGCCGTATTGGTAACGATCCATCCTTCAGAAGAAAGGAAAGGCAGATAGCGTAAAGCTTCCATTGGTTCTACTGAGAGAATAATATCTGCCTGCCCGTGTGGAATCAAGTCTGAAGCTATTTCGGTGTTACTGATACGAAGGTTCGACTGTACTGCACCGCCACGCTGACTCATTCCATGCACTTCAGCTTGTTTGATAAATAAATTTTCATGAATAGCAGCCATACCAATTGCAGCAGCAATTGACAAAATGCCCTGACCACCTACACCGGATAAAATTATATCAGTCTTCAAAACAGTTTATTTTTAATGTTTTACAAATTTACCTGAAGGATTATTTTGCTTCTGTTGCCATTTTTGTTTTCTTCTCCAGCCTTTTTCTTCTGGCAGCAGTTTGAATACACTCGCGTTGGGCCAGGATAACTGAAACGCCCTCAAATTGAAGTTCTTTTCTGATTACTTCCACATTTTCATCATGATTTTTCTTCAGCGGAACGAATGTTTTTATGTGATCCGGATGCACACCCAGTCCCTGGCAGATATCAACAAGCCGCCCGGTAGCTGAGGATTTTTGTCCCCCGGTCATCCCCGTTGTAGAATTATCAGAAATTACTACAGTGATGGGTGTATTCTCAATAACTGCATCCAGCAGTCCTGTCATACCTGAGTGGGTAAAAGTTGAATCGCCAATAACAGCCACCGCGGGCCTTAATCCTGCATCTGATGCACCTTTTGCCATTGTAACCGAAGCCCCCATATCCACACAACTGCTAATTGACTCAAAAGGAGGCAGTGCCCCAAGTGTATAACAACCAATATCCGAAAAAACCCTGCCTTTTCCATACTGATCCATGGCCTCATTTAGCGCATTGTAAACATCCACATGTCCGCAGCCATTGCAAAGTGCCGGCGGACGATTGGCAACCATATCAGGTACTTTCAGGCCATCCTGAATCTCAATACCCAATGCATTCGCAACAAGGGCAGGGCTAAGTTCACCATCCCGCGGCAAACTGCCGTCCAGTCTTCCTTTAATGGTGTATTTTCCCGGCAAAAAACCCTTTAATTGTTCCTCAACAAAAGGATAACCTTCTTCGAGGATAAGCAATTCCCTGCAGCTTTCAGCAAGAGAGAAGATTTGCTCATAAGGAATCGGATAGTGGGTTATTTTAATATAGGGATAAGGTATCTTATGATCAGAAAAATTTTCAGCCAGGTAATTAACAGCAATCCCGCAGGCAATAATTCCAAGAGACTGGTTGCCTTCCTTCTGGTATTCATTAAATGTGCTTTTCTCAGCTTCCTTCTGAAGATCCTGTTGTACAGACAGAAGATCTTTATAACGCCTTCTGGCTATTGACGGAAGAAGGATAAACTGTTTCGGATCGGCCGGCATGGTCATTTCATTCTGTGGCCGTACATCCTTCCTGGTAATTCCGGAACGGGAATGTGAAAGACG
>DASQZP010000989.1:0-2148 GCA_035638655.1 Bacteroidales bacterium | reverse complement strand
TGTATTACCCCCACCCGTTTAGCATCTTCAATTTGTGAAATTGACAAGGAATCACCATTTTTTAAAACAACCTTTTCTTTTGCCTCGGCCCATTCAGAAGCAAGAGGTAATACATATACAAATTTATCTGAAGTAAATTTTATCATAATTTGATCGTTTCCTTTAAGCATTCGCCAACCATGCCATTTCCAGCTCCGAAGTCAAGAACTCGGATTTTCGTCGCTTTCTTATCCTCCGTTTGAAATTTCTTCCAGTCGTTTTATTGCTGCTTGGCGCACTTTGGGATCAGGATCTTCTTTGGCTATTTTTGCCAGGTAGGATTCCGTTTTAATTTTCTCTAACGACTGCGTTCGAACTTCGGTGACTGAAATACCTTTTGACTCTAATTTTCCTCTTAAGGCTAAATATCCGTATACAACTCCAAGAAAAAATAGGATAAACGAAACTAGTGTGACAAAGTATCTGTTCGGTTCTTTAAATTCTATATAAGGGGTCTGAATAACCGTTAGAAAAATCAATACAAGCCCAACGGCCGCGATATAAAATGCAACCAAAAAAGGAAAATTCTTTAACAACCGCATTTAAACCTCCTTCAAATGGAACGCTTCTAAAGAACGTGCATTGCAGATTGTTAGTACGGTGGCCAGCCAAATACTTATTTTAAGAACTAAGAGGCTGGAGGAACAACGTAGATGTAAGTCAGTTATATTGGGACAATAATTTGATCACATACTCGAAGAGGAGTTTTTTTATAAATAACCAGTAAAAACAACCTTGTACCACCTTGCAAAATCAACTAACTTGTACTACTATTCTATTCTAATCTTATTCGAATAAATATTTTCGAATTATCATATATTATTAGAGTAGGTATTACTATAGATAAAATAATTTGAATAGAAATAATAGACACGGCAGGTTAACTTTGTCAAGTCGGTAAATCCTATGTATTATAGTACTGGAAAAGTAGTTCTAACATATTTGGCCAAAAATGCAGGTCCGAACACTTCAATTGTAAGTATCTTTTAATTAGAAAATTGGAAAAAAGGCAAACCCTTCAAAATGGATTTGCCCTTATGATATCTCGTTGTCTTCCGTTAAGGGTTCCACCGTTAATTTTAGTCCTTTTATATTTTTGACTCGTATGTCTTTACCCCTTTCGATGGGCTTTTCGGTTTCAGCAGTTCTTGCCAACCATCTTTCACCTCGTATTTGAACATAACCCTCAGGCTCCAGTCTTGATATGGCCAAGCCTGTGCTGTTGACCATCGTGAACCTGTCCGGCAATTGGTCTGCGTCATAATACCTCCAAAGAAAGGGGAATAAGATAATGTCTTTGGCTACCCAGAGTCCAGTAAATCCTAGTGCTAAATAAACCGGGATATCAAACCATTGTCGCAGTACGATCAGAACTAAAATCAAAAAAATCAGACTCGGAATTTGCAGCAGCACATACTTTAAAACAATTTTAAAAGATGGTTTAGTTTGTTTCACTGACACAAGCTTTCCTAATGATTTCTTCGACGAATCTTTAAGTTTGCCAAAAGTCAATTATGTTCTGGATTTCTTATATTGCCTAATATTTAAGATTGCTTGCAGGAGTTTTCAAGACCGAATATTCCAAGTTTAGGTGCAATATTCAAAATAAAAATGTTCAATATCATGGAATTGCTTTAGCCTAACATATTGATGTGTGTAAATAAATTGAAAACCATAGTGTCGTGACTTATTTTGCCAATATTTGAGTCTGAAACAATTTTGCAGGTAACGTGATATCTTATCTCAATCCTATATAACTCAATTAAATTGCAGAAAAAGTAAATGCAATAAAAAACCCCTGGGGCTACACTTGCCCAGGGGCTCTGAATGAGACGTTAAAGAGCTTATTTCTCCGACGCCTATTATCTATATAAGCAAAAATCATGCAATATCAAATGTTTGTCATATAATCCAATTTAATGCAAAATAAAATTAGTGGGTTAAATTAACTGAAGAGTATGGTATGCAATTCTGAATTTGTACCAAACCACATTAAATTATGAGGTAATCTACATAAATTTTATGGAAAGATTTACATAATTTTAATCCTGCGGAATGGGCAACTACAGCCGAAAAGGAATGACTTCAGTATAAACTTTAGTTGAAACA
>DASQZP010000988.1:0-2560 GCA_035638655.1 Bacteroidales bacterium | reverse complement strand
GCTTGTGCAATTGTCCATGGTTCCAAAATTCAAAAAGTCCGGTATCGTTGTATTTTCTTATCCAGTCAAAAAATGCCTGATTCCCTCTTTCGAGAGAAGAACCCACAATTCCCGGTGCCACATGAATATTTTCCTGAACAGCAAAATCAGCGAACTGCTGCCACCTGTCATTTATAGTGTCTTTTTTGTCAAATACCAGGTCATCGGCCTTGATGATAACAGCTGGTTTGGTTCCTTTCCAGTTGCCTTTAATTTTCATCCTTCGTAAATTGGCCTCCAGAAAATAATAATCTGCGTAAATTAAAGGCTGATCAACCTCTGAATTACCGGGTTTACTGCCAACACTGTGCTTCAGCAGAAAACAATTATTCTCTCCTTTTGCAGCCAGGTATTCATGTGAAGAAAGGGTTTTCAAAATTCTGTCAGCAGCGGCAAAATACCTGGTTTGCTGTTCAGGCCGGCAATACATGCTCAACTCATATAAGGCTGAACTGATCACAGCTGCAGCTGATGCATCCTTTGGCTCAAGGGGAATGCCGGGAGCATCAAAATCCCAGTAAGGAATGCCATCAGCAGGCAGATGAGGATTATTCAGGATAAACTCAGCAATATGTTTTGCCTGTTCTAAAAACTTTTTATCACCGGTTTCACGGTATGCCATGGTAAATCCATAGAGTCCCCATGCCTGTCCCCTGGCCCATGCACTTTCATCTGAATAGCCCTGATGGGTATTCTTTTTAACCGGCCTGCCGGTAATTGTATCATACGAAACCACATGCCAGGAGCTGTAATCATCCCTGAAATGATTTTGCATGGTCTTCAGTGCATGAGAATAAGCAATATGATAAAAGCTTGAATCTCCTGTTTCCCGGGTAGCCCAGAATAATAATTCGAGATTGATCATATTGTCAATGATCACAGGATAATCCCATTTATCCGCATTATGATCCCACGACCTGATACAACCAACCACCGGATTAAACCGTTTACACAGGGTTTTGGCACCCTGAATCAGAATATCTCTGTACTTTTTATTTTGTGTCAACCGGTAACCATTTCCGAAACTGCAAAACAGTTTAAACCCCATATCATGAGTCCCTGCATTAAACTTCTCCTTTTCAATATTTTCTGAATAATGATCGGCTGCTTCTGCCCATTTTTTGTCTCGTGTATATTCATACATCATCCACAAATTACCCGGAAAAAAACCACTGGTCCAGTCGGATGATTTTACAAGCTTAATGTGCCCTTTTTTTATTGTTCTGGGACTCAGGGTCGACTGATTAAGCGAGTCAAGCATCAGCCCCAGTTGTTCTTCTCCGGTTTCCAGATTTGCATTTACAAGCCGACCGGTATCAGCAAACGGGGAAGACTGAGAACAACTACAAAGCAAAAAAATAAACAAGGGGAATATGATCAGGTTTCTTACAATATACATATACAATTCTTTATTTGTTAATATCCAGCCACAATATTGGGTACCTCATAACCAGGTTACGCTGCACTTCTTCTACATCAGGATCATGTTCAAGCTTTTCCCACAAAGCAATATATTCTTTGTTTTCAAAGGCCAGGCCGTTTAAGACCAGGGCCGGCTGACTGACCGGCCAGTATTCCCAGTACATCACATCGGGCTTATAAGGCCATGAGGATTTATCTTTCATGTACGGGAACATAAATTCCATTCCCTTTCTGATACTCTTGCCGCCGGAAGTCTGATAATTGCGTACTTCCTCATAACCGGAAGTTACCAGAATCTGTACCAGCAGCGACATGGCATCCAGATTAAAAAGTGAATACCCATAAGGCTTTGTACGTTCCAGTTCCAGTGGAAAGCTGCCATCTTTTCCCATCTGATCAGTGAGCAAAACCAGTTCATATCGATTTTTGCAAAAACGAAGTACCGAATCATTTCCGGTAAGCTGTGCATAGGCGGCAGCCTGTACTGTCCAGCAGGTACTATGGTTATTGGGGTGTATCATTTCTTTTTTTCCGTAGTCGTGCGTCATCATCCAGCTCAGCAGGTTACCGAACCACTGTTTAACAGTATCCATCTGATCCTCAGGAATACCAGGAGCATCCTGCAAAAGGTAAGCACTTCTGGCTACCTCTGTAAGATGCAATGCATCAATAATACCAATGCCCCTGCCTGTATATCGTCCCTTTATTGCCTGTGAATAAAGCAGGTTTGGATTCATCCGTGTGGCTGTATCCACAAACCAGGCATGCAAATGTTCAAAAGCTTTGTTGGAATATAATGTGTCTTCAGTAAGTAACCATTCGCTGGTGAGTGCTCCAACACTACGGCTCAACCGTACCATTGCTCTGCGGTCGGCTTTGAAATTTTCAGGATTGCTCATTCCGTCCTTACGAATATACGGGCCATCCGGATTTTCAGGATCAGGCCACCAGTAGTCCCCTTCCGAATAAAAATCATGTTTCCCCCCCGCACTTCGGCTACAGACCGAATCAGTAACCGTCACCGGTTCCAGTTCAAGGTATCTCTTTGCCAATTTATGAATTCTGGGTTTCTCGTCTTTGATTACCCGCTCCTTTAATG
>DASQZP010000987.1:0-2839 GCA_035638655.1 Bacteroidales bacterium | reverse complement strand
GCAGGCCTGGCTTTTCTGAGGATCAATCATGGTTCCGGAATACCACCAGCCCGAAGAGCTGAGACACCAATGTTCGGGGATTGTAAAGGCGCACGACAGTGCACCATTGCAATCCGTGTAATTTGAGGCTCAGTTATTTCTGGCCCTGCGGGCCTTTTGTTTCTCGCAGAGTTGCGCTAAGTTATGCGCAGAGTCTCGCGGAGTTTTTTGTAAAGTCCGGATGTACGAACAAGACGTTCGATTTCAATATTATGATTTTATGATTGCAGGCTACCAGCCTGAAGGGCTGAGATATCAAAACCCGGGGCAACGCCCCATAGCCGTCAGGCTAAAATATGGAAAACACTAAATTATAGTCAGTTGTGGCAATAAAAAGTGAGATATAATTTTCTCTTAGAAAGAAGGGGGTATCCTTTCTCAACACGTAAATGTTTTTTCAGACAGGACCCGGAAAATTTTTTCTTTTGAAAATCTTCAAAAGACGGCCGGAAAAACGGGTTTCTATAAGAGAAAAGGTAAATTAACACCTGAAAAGTTCTTTGATTTGTTACTTTATTGTTCCTCCATTTCAAAACCTGTGAGTTTAGAATATTGCGTTTCCAGGCTTTCTATAGAGCATGATGTGACCAATACAAAACAATCATTGGATGGAAGGTTTAATGAGGGTGCTGTAGCTTTTGTAAAGGACGTACTACGCCAGGCACTAGAGTTAGAATTGGGGCATATTCTTGTTAAAAATTTGTTTAAACAGTTCAATTATGTCCGTATAAAGGACTCTACAAAATTTAATGTTGACAATAGATTAGAAAAATATTTTAAAGGAAGTGGAGGAAATGGTACAAGAAAAGCTTGTGTTTGTATCCAATACGAATATGATATAAAAACCGGTAAGATATTGGATTTGTCCATTACACCGGGAATTATCAATGATGCAGCTAATGCTAAAGAAACTCAATTCAATATAAACAAAGACGACTTGGTCATAAGGGACTTGGGTTATTATAATTTGGATGTGCTAACTTCATTTAATACTAAGCGGGCATATTTTGTTAGTCGTTTGAATATGTCTACTATCATATTTAACCCTAAAAGCGAACAACAAATATCGTTTGAAGATTTATATCAGGAGATGATAGACAAAGAATGTCCTACTATTGAAATGGACGTTTTGGTCAGCAAGAGCAAGAAGAAAAGGTACCGTTTAGTGGTCACGATACTCCCAGAAGAAGAATATCAAAAAAGAATAAGAAAAGTTAACAAGAAGAATAAGGAAAGTGGACACACCACAAGTAAAGATTATAAGGCAAGGGCACGCTTTAACATGTTTATAACAAACGTTTCAGGTAAAATAATATCCATGCAGGAACTACTGCTATTGTACAGGATAAGATGGCAAATTGAATTAACATTCAAGACATGGAAATCAGTGTGTGGAATAGATAAACTGCAACCGATGAAGTATTGCCGGTTCATTTGTCTGCTAATGACAAGGTTGATATTAATCGTGTTAAGATTAAAACTGTTTTGGATGGTTCAAAGTCATGTTTTTAAGCAAAAAAAGAAATTCTTAAGTATGGACAAGTGCTTTAAGACTTTTCAGGAAACTTTTCAGTTATTGCGAGATATATTTAAATCAAGTAAAAAGGAATCCCGAAAAAATGTGAAAGAATACATTAAAATATTCAGTGAAAATCATTGGAAAGAAAAGCGGAAAAAGAGGGAAAATTATGAAAAAATAATAGGTTTATTTGTTTGTAAAACAGATTATTATGACTATATTGACAATGAAAAAAGTAGGGTAGCATGAAGCTACCCAAAATGATGTAAAACTTAAAAGTTCATTGGCATGGTGAAAATACAAAATTCAAGCCCCATAGCAATGCGAGATGGGGTAAAAAAAGAATCATGCCTGTATGTTGTTGTTTAACAGAGTTTTATGAACATAAGCCTGACGGCTATGGGGCAGCGCCCCGGGTATAGCGGTCTCCAAACCCCACCGCATCCGTAATGCCTATGTTGGAAATGGATTTTAATCATACGGCGGATGGAAACGAATGTTCATTTGTTTTTGACCATAATGCCGTATCTTAGGCACTTCATGCGGATCCAATCATACATTTTTATCATAATGTTGTCACTACCCAACTGGTGGTTGCGAGGAATAAAAGTAAATAAAGAGAAAAAGGTAACGCACGCATTACAAATGCCTGTTTGCCGAAACATCAGTACAGGCAGGTGGGCGAGGAGCAGTCAGGACCATCTCCGAGCAACTGATGCCTGCCTCGGTGTCAGTCAGTATTAGTTCAGAGTACTCCCGATCAGCCTCAATGTCAGTCATAATTAAATCAGTGCGCTCGCTAAGTACCTGCAAGCACGATCAAGGTCAAACATTACTTCGCCGACTGCTTCAGTGTCAGTTTGCCCTGCTTCATTGTCAGTACGTTCTGCCTGCATGTCAGTGAAGATTAGCTGCAATCATTCGGCGGTTTGTTGCATGCACTTTCTTTCTGCCTGCGTGTCAGTCTGCCCGGCCTCACTGTCAGTCCGCTCTGCCTGCGTGTCAGTAAGGACTGTCTGCATGCACACGGCGATTAGTTGCATGCACTTGCACGTTGTCTGCGTGTCAGTCCGTATTGGTTGCGTGCACCTGCGCTCTGTCTGTGTGTCAGTTCATTTGAGTTGCATGCACCCGCTAAGTGTCTGCATGCACTCTCAGGATCATTTTTTGCATTTCGCGGATGCCTGCGTGTCAGTCGGATATGATTCGGTGCAGGCTCAGGTTGGTTCGGTATACTATCGGACGGATTCAGTGGCAGTTCAGGGTTGTTAGGGGTCAATA
>DASQZP010000986.1:0-12515 GCA_035638655.1 Bacteroidales bacterium | reverse complement strand
ATGGTGGAATAATGATATTCAGCCTGCTGATGACTATTTAGCAAACCTTTTCAACATATTGTTATCGCTAGATGAAAAAATTTTGGTTGGAAGCAAAATATTTATGATGCATAAGAACCTGATTTGGGGGATGGGAGGTAAATTCGATCCCCAAAGCGGTATAAGGCATATGATTGGAGAACGACAGCCAGATAGTGAAACATTTTCAAGACCAGCAGAAGCTGATTGGTTCCCTGGTATGGGAACAACCATGCACCGTTCTGTTTTTGAAAAGATCGGATACCTGGATGAAAAAAACTTTCCGCAATACCATGGTGACGGTGATTTTACCTGGCGTGCCAAAAAAGCAGGATATAAACTTATTGCTTACCCTAACCTCATCATCAGAAATGATAATACCAATACGGGATTGATTCATCAGGGAAGTTTTAAGAAACTCTACAAATCACTTACTGATATTAAATCAAATTATAACTTCAGCAAAGACTTTATATTTTACAGGAAATATGCAACCTCCCCACTTGCCTATGTATCTCTCTTTAAAAGATATTTGAGATATATTGGTGGATTTTTCAAATGGAAAGCATTATCTGCTTTGGGTATAAAAAAGAAAGCAGCATAAGTGATATGACAATGAGAAGAAAACTGCACAATGCATATCTGTATCCCCTTACAAACCGACTCAGTACAGGGATCTACAATCCATATCTGGATAATTTTATGGCCGCCTTGTCTGGTCAGTTAGATTTTGTCAATAGAAATCACCCTTCAAATACAGGAACTCTCAACATCTTACGATTTTTACCAGGGATTAGGTTTGTTTTTCTTAACTGGATTGAAAATCTTCCGGAAAAAAAAGCCGGATTGTTACAGACTGTTTTTCTTTTTTTCCTCCTGCACACTAAAAAGATTTTTGGTTTAAAGATTATATGGACCTTACATAACAAGATATCTCACAGTGCAAATAAGCTATTTCTTAAAAAAATGATATTCAGGCAGGTCCTTAAAAATAGTGATTTGGTTATTACTCACTCCGAGGAAGGAATACAATATGCAGAGAACTTTCTCAAAGGAGTATCAGATAAAATTTTCTTTTTCCCCCACCCTATTGTACCTCAACAACCACTCGCTCAACACACAAAGGAGTTTGATATTCTTATATGGGGTACCTTAGCACCTTACAAAGGAATTCTTGAATTTCTTGAATATTTATATGCTGCAAATCTTCAGGAAAGATATAAGATTCTTATAGTTGGAAAGAGTCTGGATCAGGAGTATTTTCGCAAAATAAAGAATCTTGAAAACAGTAATATTACCATACGTAATCAATTTATTTCTGATAAGGAATTAAAAGAACTTGTGAGCAAATCAAAAATTATTTTATTTACCTATTCGGGTAACAGCGTACTTAGCTCAGGTGCTTTAATTGATTCAATAGCATATCACGCAAATGTTATTGGTCCCGAGGCTGGAGCATTCAGGGAAATGGGTAAGTCAGGACTAATTTATACTTACAAAACATTTAGTCAGTTACCAGATATAATTAATAATCTTATTCAGTCAAATAACGAATCAGAAATTGACGCGATAAAAAAGTTTATAAAAGAACATAGCTGGAATAAATTTGCTGAAGCACTTGAAGAGCGGCTTAAAGTTTTTTACCAATGAGTTAATGATCTTTTGAGAGAAAAATGGACAAAACTAATTTTTTCACATTAAGACTGGATGTCTTTTCATTTGAAGGAGCCATGCAGAAAATTGAGTCAATTCTCAAGAATCAGCAAACAAGGTTACTGTTTTTTATAAATGCCCATTGTTTCAATATTGCACAGAAGAATCAATCATATAAAAAATCACTACTCGAAGCTGATCTGGTTTTTAATGACGGAGTGGGTATTGATTTAGCAGCCAGAATTGGAGGAGTTAAATTAAAAGCAAATCTAAACGGAACAGACTTGATACCGGCAATAATAGAGCTTGCGGGTAAAATTAATAAAAATATTTATCTGCTTGGGGGAAAGCCAGGAATTGCAGATAAAGCAAAAATCCAGGTTGAAAAAAAATTTCCCGTATTACAGATTAAGGGTGTGCATAGTGGCTATTTTGATGAAAAAGAAGAAAACCGTATCATAGAAGAGATTAATCTGTTGAATATTGACCTGTTGGTTGTTGGCATGGGTGTGCCCCGTCAGGAACTTTGGCTACTGCGCAACAAAGACAAATTTAACAACTTGAAACTGGGTGTAGCAGGCGGAGCAATTATAGATTTTTTATCCGGGAACATAAGCCGGGCTCCTGTCTGGATGAGAAGGTCAAAAATAGAGTGGATATACAGGCTTTGGCTTGAACCCAGGCGTATGTGGCAGCGTTACATGATTGGTAATATTGTGTTTTTCTGGCATATTTTAAGACTTAAAAAAGAACATAAATTGAATCAAAAAAAGTAAATTATAAACATATGACAAAATATGTAATTATATCGCCAGTGCGAAATGAAGAACTACTTGTAGAAAAAACATTGCAATCAGTAATATATCAAACACTTAGACCCGTTGAATGGATCATGGTGAATGACGGTTCGGAGGATAAGACTGAAGAAATTATAAGGACTTACCAGCAGGATAATCCCTGGATCAAAATAATCAATCTTGAGGATCGTGGATTTTATCTTCCCGGTAAAGGAGTAGTTGAAACCTTTTATAAAGGATACGATTCCATTTCAGTACCTGACTGGGAATATGTGGTAAAACTTGACTGTGATCTTAATTTTGCACCTGATTATTTTAAATCAATATTTGATCGATTCGGGAAAGACCCAAAGTTGGGGATTGCCAGTGGTTGCACTTATTTGCCGATAAACGGGGAATTAATAAAGGAACCAACCCAAGCTGATCACCCGGTAGGACCATCTAAAATCTATAAACGTGAATGCTGGGAACAAATAAACGGACTTAAACCAATTCCTGGCTGGGACCTGGCAGATCTGCTGGCTGCGCAAATGAACGGATGGAAAACAGCTTGTTTTTTTGATTTAAAATTAACCCATCATCGTCTTACCGGTTCAAGGAGGAAAGGATACTGGGCACCAAAACATTTACAGGGCCGGTTTGAATACCGCCACGGGTATTCATTTTTTTATACATCGATAAAATCTGTATATCATTTATTTACAAAGCCTGTTCTTATCGGAAGCATTGCCAAAGTAACCGGTTACCTCTCAGCCTTTTTGAACAAAGAAGAATATTTGTTTGAAAAAGACATGAGAATTTTTCTGAGAAAAAAGCATAAACAGAATTTGCTGGGTAAATTCAGCAGCAAAAATAATTAGTACATATGCCCCTGTTTTCTGTCATCTCGATTTGCTATAACGACCTGGAAAATCTTAAAAGGACCTACAATAGCGTTAGCAGCCAGACAAGTAAAGATTATGAATGGCTGGTAATTGATGGGGCATCCAATGACGGTACTCCAAAATGGTTAAGCAAACTGGAAAATGAACAGCTTAGCTGGATCTCAGAAAAAGACCATGGCATCTTTAATGCAATGAACAAGGGGCTGGATCAAAGCAAAGGTGAGTATCTTATCTTTATGAACAGTGGAGATTTGTTTGCAGATAGCGAAGTCCTGAAAAAAGTAAAACAGAAAATTAAGGAAAACACCCGGGTCGACTTTCTCTATGGCGATTCTGTTGATTTTACAAAAGATAATCATGAATTCAGCAAAAAATCCAGACATTATTCATCGATGTGGAAAGGCATGTTCACACAACACCAGGCAATGTTCTTTGCCAAAGACCATCTAAATGGATTACAATACAGAGAAAATTTAAAAATAACAGCTGATTATGCATTTATATGTGAATTTATCAAAACCCGTTGTACCTCTGAAGGTATTGTTAAGCTCGAATTTCCGGTATGTAGGTTTTTACTTGGAGGCACTAATGAAGTGCAGCGTATAAAAGCCTTAAATGAAGATTTTTATACAAGAAAAAACATTCTTGGTTTAAATAATTTTGTTAATTCCGGCTTATACGTTGCACATTTGATGCACCATTTGCTAAAAAAGTATATTCCCTTTATTCCAAGATTATTACGTTATAATTAAATTTAGACATTCTTTCCCTCCTTATTTTTTTGATAACAAAGTGATATTACAAACTTTTTTCAGATATCCCTGGATTCTACCTGGGCTAAATTTAAATGCCCCTGGGCTTTCCCTGAAATAAAATAGTTAATCCAGAAAACAGGAGATTATCTATGATCCAATCTGTTTGTAAACAGTACTTAATACCTTGTTATAAAAAATATTGCGCAAGAAAAATGACAATTAAATCAAAACAACGATCTATTTATATTTTTCTACGGGAAAATCAATCCAATCAATTTCCGCTGCTTATTGATGGCCCCGATTTTACATTTTTTTATATGCGTACAATTTATTTTAGTGTAAAATTTTAAGTCATTCGCCAAAATAATTCCCATAATATATAATACTCCTCATTCCTCTGCCCTGAAATTACCTGATGTTTTTTGACATTCCATTTAAGAAATTATCCTGCATATATTTTTGCCGGAACAACATTATTGCACTTAGTTTAGAGAAATAAGTGATCGGTTTCTATTTAGAACATAATTAGTGTCTGTCCATAATGTCCGATACCTGCGTTGTTGCAAAAATATTAATTCCTCATATACATTAGTATACTGCGGATTAAAATTTTTGCACGCTCCCGTTTGGAACGGAACAGGCTTTGTTCCAGAACATTTTGATCCAGACACTTGACTTTATTGACAAACTCTAATTATTCACTTCACTAATCGTTTTCAAATTTTTCAATTTAAAAATGCTGAAATAATTTTATATAATTTATTCTAAAATCCACCCTTTTATTTCGGTATGACTTTTTTCCACATTAAGTAATTTATTCTGAATCCAGCATAATCTGACGACTATGTAATTTGAAAACTGAAGTAATTATTTTCAGACTTCAAATCTTGTGGTAAATTTTCTACAATTTCCTAAGGCAACCTTCATTCTAAATTACTGTGTGACTGTTATTTAAAAACCATTTAAATAATATTGAAAGTATCTCTGAAATCCTTGACAGTTCATGGATACAAAGGCTGTTTATTATTTGCTAATCAGATTGATATTAAAATAGTGGTGTAACATTTTTTTCAGATGTTCGTTTTTATTTATAAATTTCATATGTTCGTCAAATATTTTGACGCATTTATCAAATAAAAACAATTTTATTAAAATCCAAGAAAAATGAAAAGAATGCATCAAACCAATCCTTTTGCCGGCGAATATAATCTCCGGCAATCCCGAGTTGTCTCTGACAATTTAGTATTGTCTGTGCTTAGTGCAAGAATTAAGCTATCGAATTTATTCTCAGTCATCCTTTAACATTAATAAGAAATAAGAAAAACATGAAAAGAAAGATATTATCTCTACTCCTAAGTATGTTTGCAATAGCAGCTTTTTCGCAAACAAAGGTATATATTGATCCTACTGCTCCTTCGGGAGGAAACGGAACCATTGATCAACCATTAAATTCGGTTCCAACTATACAAAGCAACACCACCTACTTATTTAAAGCTGGTACCACAACAGACATTGTGGAAATAAAGGCCATCGGGTTATCGAATCTCAAATTCACAACCTACGGGGGAACAGAAAGAGCCCGTTTTAATATGACTGAACCAGAAAACAAGAGGGCTGCTTTTAATGTCAACTGTGAACATGTTGTTATTGAAAATTTTGCTGTAGACGGTAAAGGGAATCTGTCGTTTTTAAAAAGTATGGGTACTTATGTTAAGACTGATGACATCACTGTCAGCAATTGTATTATGCATAATTTTATTTCGGGGATCAGAGTCTTTACCGCAACAAATATCAAAATAGAAGAAAGTGAAATTTATGATATTGCGGAAGATGGCATGTTTATAAGCCATTGTGATTATGTGACACTTCTCAATAATAATATATATAAAATCAATCAATTATTTTTCACAGCTGGTACCAGTCAGAAAGATGCGCCGGGTGATGGAATTCAGCTTGAACCTGTAAAAAACTGGACTGTAATAGGCAACCATATTGACCGCTCTGATACAGGAAATAAATTCGCCTTCATTGCCAATAATCGTGATTCAGCGGGAGTCAAAATACTCCAGAACAATGTATTTACCGGCCCTTATAATGCTGGTGATGGAGGGGCCATCATGTATATTACCGGTGCTGCTGATAAGATTGATATTTCAGGTAATACTTTTATAATGGGAAACACATCAAAACCAGTACTTGGTATCTATCAGACTGTTGACAATGCACATATTCATGACAATTTATTTGTTAATGTTGAAAGTTCTATGATTAGTAATGATGCGGTTTTTGAAAATAATAAATATGCCGGTATCGACATGCAGCTTAAGCCATATCTTCCATGGACTGGCACAAACAATGTTTACATTGGAGATGCCACTGACATACCTGACATTACAGTCCCTGTAGACACAACAGGTACTACTCCGCCGGATACAACAGGTACTACTCCTCCTGACACAACAGGTACTACTCCCCCTGATACAACAGGTACTACTCCTCCTGATACAACCACTCCGCCAGACAATGGTGGATCTACAGATCCGGGTACAACTAACCCACCATCAGATAATGTTTATTACACAAATTGTGGTGGTATAGATTACAGGACCATTGATGGAGTGGAATATTCTGCTGATCAGTCAACTTTATTCAAAGGAGGCTCAGTTGACGGAAAAGACTTTGAAATCAAAAATACTGATGATGATAAGTTATACCTTTCCAACCGCTATGGAACTACCTTCAGTTATGCTTTCCCTGTACAAGATGGTAATTACAAGGTAGTACTTCATTTTGCGGATATCTACTGGAGATCTGCCGAAAAAAGAATTTTTAACGTTGACATAGAAAATTACAGGGTGTTGGACAAATTTGATATAAATGCAGAAACAGGTTCATACCGCACAGCCCTGACTAAGGAATTCGAAACCCAGGTTAAGGATGGCGCACTGGATATTCTGTTTACTTCTGTTGTCGATCACGCTCTTATTTCAGCAATTGATATCATACCCACTGAAGAAACAATTACAGGTATTGATCACCAAAAAGAACAAACTCTGTTGGTTTATCCTGTACCTGCACATGATTATATTACCGTCGATCTCGGAAGGTCAGCTACTTCAACATCTACAATTAGCATTTTTGACATCACAGGAAAGATGGCTTTGACTTCAGTAATGTCGGCAGGCAACTCTCAGCAAAGAGTTGATATCAGCAAACTTACCCCGGGAATATACTTTGTTGTAGTTCCGGAATCACAAAACAATAAGCAGACGAAAAAAATCATTGTCCACTAATTAGAGTTTGTCAATAAAGTCAACACAATAGTAAGAAGCCTTTTCGGAAATTCCGGGGAGGCTTTTTTTCTGCTCATTCAAACACACATAAAATCCCTCAAAAAAATAAATTGTCATGATCGGTATAAAAAAAGTAATTTTGTATGTGTTTCAATCAAAAAAATAAAGTGTGACAAAAAAGAAGAGATTAGTTTTATACGCAGTAATTTTAGTTTTATTAATAATAATATCTGCTGTACTAATTATATTCGCAGCACAGCCTAAAATCAGATCATTTCTTACTCCCAATAAACCCGTTGCAGCCAATATTCTTGTGGTTGAGGGCTGGCTTTCAGATTCTTCACTTAGTGTGGCCAAAAATGAGTTTATAGAAAACAAATATGATTATTTGCTTACCACCGGTGAACCGCTGCCTGCTGCATTCGAATTGTATCAGAACGGTGCCCTCAACTTTACAATCCCGGAAAAAATAAGAACCTTGAAACAAGGTACACATACGCTTATAATTAATGCCTGGGGTACCAGAGCCGGTAATTCCGGTCCGGAAATGCGTATTAGAATTGATCGTAAAGTTGCAGGAGAATTTTCAGTAGGACTGCGAAAAAAGAATTACAGAATAGATTTTGAGTCTTCACAAATTCCACATGAAGTTACAGTCTTGTTTACTAATAATGCCCATATAGGAAATGAAGACCGTAATCTTTTTGTGGAATCTATATGGCTTGATGGCAAAAGATTTCCTGCAAGATCAGAATATACCCGATATGTAATTAACTGGAATCATGCTACAAAGACTATAGAGACAAATAATTTATCATTTGCAGCCAAAGCAGCTTCCCGCCTAATCCAGATGGGAATTGACAGCAATAAAGTAATAAGCCTTCCCACACCATATGTCAACTGGTTCAGAACATTTACAAGTGCAGTTGTAGTTACCGAATGGATGAAAAAACACCAGCCTGCAGTTAAAGGTATAAACATTTGTTCTCAGGGGAACCACAGCCGACGCACCTGGCTCCTTTACCGCAGGGCATTTCAGGACTCAATAAATATTGGGATAATTACCATTCCTGAACCAGAATACTATAAGGAAGACAGGTTAAATCCAAAATTTGGGGTAATAAATATCTGGAGGGAGTTTACCGGATATCTCTACATGAAATATATATTTAACTACAAAAGAAAGTATAATAAGATCAACAGGATGTTAAAAGAGAAACAATAAGCAACTCAATCTATAGTTTCTTCTGTTTCAATAAAATCAAATGGAATATTTACAAAAGACTTAAGGTGCATGCCCAGGTCAAACATGTCATAGTCACCTTCTTCGTAGTACCAGTTTAACTTGACAATATAATCTTTATTATCTATGGTGTCCAGTACTCTAAGAATATCAAGTACCCATTTGGATGAGCTTGTATCTATATATTCAAAATTTATCTCAATCTGAGTTACCTTTTCAGGATTAAGCGTATACTTTTTAACCCAGTCAACAATAGGCTTATAAAATTTTTTTGGGTTTTCAGGTATAGAACGCCCACTGATTTCTATATTTCCAGTAGTCAGATTTATAAATGGTGACTTTCCGGTTTTTTCAATAAGTAAGCTATCCATTGAGTATGTTTTTTTAACTGAGCCCAAAGATATTTATTTTAATCAATTAACATATAAACTCCGGCGTTTTTTTTCTTTATTTTGCATATAAACAATTCAAACTCATCCCCGTTCCTTAAAATTAACAAATCAAAATCAGCTTGGCCGCTATAATTTTTATTAACAAAATCATCCCAAAAATCAATTCTTCCCAGAATATAATACTTTCATGTCTGAATAATATCCATCTGTCAAATAATTGCTTTATGTTTAAATTTTTTGCTGAAAATATTTTGATTTAAGGTTGTTTTTTATAAGCATTCATTCATCCTAAACATTTGATCATTAATCAAATCACCCATTTAAAAAACCAGAAAATACTGGACATACGAAGTTATTTAAACTATTTTAGCTGAAGATATTTAGGATAGCAAACCTATAATAATTGTCAGATGAATATGAGAAAGTTTAGAAAATTTATGATGGAGACGGCCTTTAACAGAATACATGCATACAATAAGCTTAAGAAATTTAAGGGAAACAACAACTATTTAAATATAGTATTTGGCATTTTTGATGTGCTGGCAACCATCATTTCTTTTTTAATAGCGTATTATATTAGGGATCACTTTTTTGCACATTCAGTAACCTATACTAACCAGTATATCATTCTGGGCATTTTAATTATACCAACATGGTTGCTTTTACTTAAAACCACAAATCTTGCTGTAATACCACGCACCAGCAGATATCTGACAATCTTTTTCAACTTTGCAAGATTCAGTCTCGTAGGTTTTTTGATTATACTCTTTTATACATTTATATTTCGTCTGAATGAAGTGAGTCTTGGATTAATTTTCCTGTTTGCTGTGATAAATATGATAATACTTTACAGCATAAGGATTGTGACATTTAAATTATTCAAGTATTACAGGGCAAACGGGCATAATCTTCATAACACTCTTATAATTGCGGATGCTTTCTCTGAAACATTCATTGAAAAAATACTAAACCAAAAAGAATGGGGCTTCCGTATCCTCATGATAATGAGCGACTCAAAACTGATTAAGGCTAAATTCGGAGATAAAATACGTGTAATTCCGGAAAGGGCAAACATAAAAAGCTTAATAGACCATGATATCGTTGATGAAGTTGTATACAGCAAAAACAGAATAAATCACAGTAAGATTCAATCAATAATCAAAACATGTGAAGAAATAGGAGTAATATTCAGAATGCAGAGCGATCTTTCGCCTATGTCGACGACCAATGCTCACCTGGCGTATTTTGAGGAAGTTCCCCTGCTTACTTTTATGAATACACCTTCTAATTCATTGGCGTTGGCATGGAAGTCCATTCTTGATCTTTTACTTTCATCTGCCATTTTAATCTTTTTATCACCTTTCCTGCTTATCATTTCAATATTGATTAAACTGGACTCTAAAGGTCCCGTAATTTTCAAGCAGGAAAGAGTCGGGCTACGGGGGCGGAAATTTTACATTTACAAATTCAGAACCATGGTGATTAATGCAGAGAAAATAAGAGAACAGCTTGAAAATCAGAATGAATCTGATGGCCCTGTTTTCAAGATTAAAAATGACCCGCGCATCACACGCTTGGGAAAATTACTGAGAAAAACCGGTTTGGATGAATTACCCCAGCTTTATAATGTTGTCAAAGGGGAAATGTCATTAATTGGCCCAAGGCCACCTTTGCAGAAAGAGGTTGAAGAATATGAAAGATGGCAATTACGTCGCCTGTCAATTAAACCGGGCATTACCTGTACCTGGCAGATCATTCCGAATCGTAATGATGTATTGTTTGAAAACTGGATGAAACTTGACCTTAATTACATTGACAACTGGTCTTTAAAACTGGATTTTAAACTACTTATAAAAACCATAAAAACCGTTTTATTAGGAACTGGCGCTTAATATATATTGTTACTATTCTGGATTGGTTTACTGGTGCAACCAGTTATTCAAATATAACATTTGATAACTGGTTGTTTCATTTTTGGATGATGCATATACCTCCCCAATTGCCACTCTGAATTCACCTAAGAATTTATGATATTAGTCAAAGTAGCCAAATTAGCCGGTTTTAAAACAAAAAAAATATTTATACTTGCATTCGCAAGATGAACTGTTTCAGGATACATAATCATATATACAGTAACCACAATTTAGATAAAATTATAACCCGAAGAAAGCCAAAGTAAAAAAATAGTTTTGTATATTTTTTTCATATATTCGGATAGAAAAACAAATCAATCATGAATAAACCAGCAGCAATAAAAGGTATACTAATTATTCTGGCAGGGATAATTCTTTCAATTACCTCATGTGTACCTTATTCCAAATTGAAATACACCCAATTAAAAAAAGACGAGACTCCCTCTCAAATCTATAAAAATTACCGTTCAGAAAAGCGTATTCAGTCTTATGATAACCTTTATATAAAGATTTACAGTCTGGACGAAAAAACCACAAATGTCTTCAGTGAGAGGTCGGCTTTTAACATGGACCAGTGCCTGATCAGTTATCCTGTCTCCGACTCAGGTTATGTAACGCTGCCATTCATTGAACGCATTAAAGTGGATGGACTAACCCTGGAAGAAGCCAGAAAGAAAATTGAGTCCTCCATGAACAAATATCTTAATGATATTTCTGTTACAGTTCGCTTTGTTGGTAACCGGGTAACCCTCCTGGGAGAAGTCCGGAATCAGGGAGAATATCCGTTTTATGACGACAAAATAACAATATTTCAGGCCCTGGGATTTGCCGGAGGTATAAACGATTTCGGGAACAAACAGTCAGTAACCATTGTTAGAGAAATTAATAATGAGTTTACTTACCATACAGTTGACCTTACCTCCAGGGATATTGTTGAGTCAAATTATTATTACCTGCTTCCCAATGATGTGATTATAGTTGATCCTATAAGATCAAAATACAGATATCTTAGAGATTACACACTCTATTCGACAGTTTTCTCTTCGGTTTCAACAATTATTGCAATTCTATATTTCTTTAATGTAAAACTATGATTAACCAACCAGAAATATTCTCCGAGCAAGTAAACTTTAAGAAAATCATTCTCAAGTTTCTTGACTTTAAGTGGTTTTTTGCCATTACTATTGGTCTATCAATTATTGTGGCATTTTTTTATAATAAATATACACCAAGAACTTATAAGAACTCAACAACAATTCTGATTTCTACAAATAAAAATACTTCCCAGTTTCTTAAATCGCAGACCTTCATGGATGGCTTAGATTTATTTAATGAGAAAAACAACATTGATAATGAAATTGGGATTATCACCTCATTTGAAAATGTTCAGAAAACTGTAAACAATCTTAATTTTCAAGTCTCCTATTTTGCTGAGAGAGATATTTTTCTAAATAAAATATTTAACAATCCACCTGTTGATATAACACGTGAACTGTACAAAAATTCTCCCATTCAGGTTAATATTGATGCCTCTAAACCCCAACCTATTTATCTGCGTTTTGATGTT
>DASQZP010000985.1:0-5346 GCA_035638655.1 Bacteroidales bacterium | reverse complement strand
TTTACTGTACGGGATTACGGTTGATATTTGGGCGTTCCCAATCCATGGCTCGGTTGCCCTTCCCAAGTCCGCCTTGTATCAGATTTCTGTTCGTCAATACGCCAAGTTTGCTGATGGCTTCTTTCAGATTCCAAATCGCTTTGAACACCCTTGCCATTCGCTAATGTTTACTATCAACTCGGCACATGCAGGAACTTGCATCCTGCGAGCTTATTACCATGCCCGACATACCAAAAAAGGCTGTCCTTTTGGACAGCCTTCAAGTTAATTAAAAAGAATTTACTAGTTATCTTTAGTAAATCCTGTGTATCTAAACCCAGCAACTCTATA
Source organism: Bacteroidales bacterium (assembly GCA_035638655.1). Classification (GTDB taxonomy): domain Bacteria; phylum Bacteroidota; class Bacteroidia; order Bacteroidales; family DASQZP01; genus DASQZP01. Next base: position 5,016 of record DASQZP010000985.1, on the reverse strand, counting down.
GGAATCAAAACCATAATCGGTAGGATAGGTATCGTCATTGAAAGTTACATTAAAGACAATACTGTCAGCAGGCATTCCACTCGGGGTGGTAGCTGCATCAAGCATAATTTTACCGTTGGTTATAGTTACCTTACTGTCATAGGAGACATTCTGGGCATCAGTAGCCTGAAAAGTCATATTCTTCAGATCTACATTAATCTTGTTTTTAAAATCCCAGAAATTACCATTATCATCCACCCACATTTCTGTCTTGCTGTTTGAAGAAGCATTGTAGGTATCCAGATGAAAATGACCAAGACTGAAAAAATCAGAATAAACTACGTTCCCACTGGCATCCACGGCATCTGCTGTAACATACCATTCGCCAGCCATATCTTGTGTAACAGTACCTCCAATTTCATCCTTTTCACATGATGTAAAGAAAAGGATACTTGAAATTAGAATGGCCGTATATAAAAATATTTTTTTCATATTTTATTTACTTTATAAATTTTTATATCCTAAACATTTTATTTTGTCATATCTACAACAAATTCGTATGATAACCAACTGGCAGTATAACTGATAGTATTGGTTCCGGCATCATATGATCCTACAACAGAATTAAAGGGATCTCCCCATGGATTAGACATTGAAAGCTCAAGTACTTCATTATCTCCATTAATTTGGATCAAACCAGTAAAAGCATAGTTAGCTCCATAGTCGCGACCAACTGCATAGAATCCGGCGATCCAGTCGCTTATCTCATATACACCAGTTACTCCAGCAACACCAATATCTGTTAATGTTACAGAATTTCCAGCGTATGATTCACCACCACGATCAACATTCGCAGTATAGGAACCTGAGAGATCATCTGAAATCATGTTTGGATCATAAACAACTACCTGACGGTTAACTGTTTTGCTAAACCCATCGGTATTTGTAGCAGAATAACCAATAGCATAAGAGCCTACTGTTGAAGCATCTAAATTAGATGATACATCAACTGGTACGTCTTCTCCGTTGATTTGAGCGGTTGCTCCAGGATCATCATATGTACCTCCCATAGGGATATACACCACAGCATTACCCGCCATATCAATTTCCGGATAATATGTTATATCAGTTACACCAGCACTTGTCTTTTCCTTATCACAGCTAGAAAAACCTGCCATAAGAAGCGCTAAAACTGTAAAAATTAATATTTTATTTTTCATTTTATTCAATTTTTTAAATGTTCAAATCTCTATTCAGCCCAGAATACTGGAGTAGCATCGCCCTTATTTTCAGGAACATTACTATTCCGGTTTGCTGAACTTTCAGCATATTTAAACCGTTGCAGTATTTTTCCTGTACCTAATTCTGTATTATATTTAATTGGAGTATATAAGGTACCTGCAACGTATACTTCAGGTGTGTAAACATCATTCCCTTCATCATAAATATCAGTTCCGCTAACAGAACCAAAAGCCGGATATTTAAGACGACGCATTTCACACCATGCTTCAAAATTGTTTGTTCCGCCAAGAGCAATCCATTTCTGAATACCAATTAATTCGTCCCATTTTGCATTATCCCAGGGATATTCATTGGTATAAATATCAGCTGCATCAGCCGCATTTAGACCAGCAGAAGTAAATGATGCTTCAATTGCAGCCTGGTAATGAGCTTGAGCATCAGCAGCAGATCCATACCTAGCATAATATTCAGCCTTGAAAAATTCAATTTCGGAGACTGTTATTAGATAAACCGGCATGTCATATTTAAAAACAGGACGACAGAAATAGGGGGATTTATAATCTTGTGAAGTACTGAAGTTAGTTCCTGAAACACCACCTGTGTAATTACCTTCATCGTTAGGTTCAAAAAACTTTTGGGCCCTTGGATCATTACTGGACAGCATGGTTTTCATGAAAGCAAGATTCGCAACCACATTTACCTGTGTAGAACCAAAATAAGTAGCATATTCTTCCTGATAGAAGGGGTTGGCCTTACCAGGTTCATCAGCCCAGATATCATCATAAGCAACATCTGTAACAGGAAAATCATTTTCCTGTATTAAAGCAGCTAACTGAGATTGTACATCTTCAGAATTACTCATTCTCATCAGAAGTTTTAACTTCAAAGCCTTTGCGAATTTTATCCATTCCCCGGCAGTAGAAGTTCCGAACAAGAAATTTGTACAAACTATATCTGAAGAGGAAACACTATCAAGGGCAACATTGAGTTCATCCAATATTCCGCTATATATTGTCTTTCCATCATCATATTTAGGTGCCAAATTAGCTTTATCAAGCGCTTCTGTATAAGGAAGTTCACCATAAGCATCAACTAATGCCTGATAGGTGAAAACTCTTAGGGTAGTAGCAGCTAAATAAGTACCCCACTCTTTATTACCTTCAGCCTCTCCACGTATAATCTCAAGATTTTTTAATGTACGTGTAAACAACTGAGAATAGGTGCCGCTGGAACGGACTGCAGACATATTAAATCTGGAGTAGTCCAAATAATTGCTTGTTCCAAAATCCTGAGCATATTGTTGTGCAAAATAGCCACCAACAATTCGCATGAAATCTCCGTAACTGGCCGCTAAATTCATTTCAGCACCAGGAAAAATAATGCTTGGAGTGATATTACCCTCCGAGGGGGCATTAGGATCTTGATTTATACCCAGGTAATCCTCGCATGAGGTCATACCCAGTATAATGATTGTGACTAAAAATATTATCTTTTTCATAAAGTTTCTGAATTTTAATAGGTTATATTAAGGTTGAAACCAAAAATACGACAAGCCGGGTTTACATATAATTCACCAAACTGTCCTGCCAGATCAGTACCTGTTGTACTTGATTCAGGATCAATATAATAATTATCCTTTGCAGTCCAAACAAATGCATTATTAACATAAGCGGATAATTGAATATTAGTAATAGTCAGGCTATTAACCCATTTTTTGGGTAATGTATAGGTAAGAGTAACATTCCTTAATTTTGCAAAGGAACGATCAATCAGATATGCTTCCCCTCCATGTCCATAACCATATTTGTCAAAATAGTCCTGATAGCTACCGTCTGTCATTTTCACAGCTACATTATTTTCCACATAACTGATATTGCCATTCCCGTCGTCAACTTCTTGTACCGAGTTAGGTACTACGAAAGGATTACGATCATTATAGAGTGTCACAATACCATTCCCTGTAAACTGGGCTAAATTCTTTGAACGAGAAAACATATATCCACCATAACGTACATCCAGAGCAGCACTTAAGGTAAATCCATAGGCTGAGAAGCTGGTTGTTGCACCACCTGTCCATTTATGATTCATATCTTTTCCTGTGTTTTCCACAACAGATTTATCAACAACTGGCTGACCAGCAGCATCCACGATAGGATCACCGTAATATTCACTATTCTTGTCAGTCACATATTTTGGCAAACTTGTATAATAAGTACCCATAGGTTTGTCTTTCTCTGCATACATATAAACGGCATCATCACCAGCAGAGAACCTATAGATAGTAACTTTTCCACCTTCCAGGCTGGATGGCATAGTAAGTACTTTATTCCGGTTGCGGGAAAAGTTAACACCAAAATCCCAACGGAAATTATTAGTTCTAACCGGAGTGGTATTCAATAACAATTCAACACCCTGGTTTTGTACTGTACCAAAATTCATCACAACATTACTAAACCCGGTAGATGGGTCAACAGGCAATGTAAAGATCTGAGCATCAGTTTTACGATTATAGTATGCAGCGTCAATCCCAAGACGTCCCTGGAAAAACTGTAAATTTAATCCAGCTTCTGATTCAGTAGTCATTTCGGGTTGCAGCGTAATACTTCCAGCTGCAGTAGAAGATAAGAATGAATTTGTACCATTCATTGGAAATGAAGCTATATCGGTACCGTAATATCCATTAGCTGATGCCTGTAAGAAAGATGTTTGAGTCAGATATGGACCGGCATCGTTTCCTGTTTTACCATAGGCAAAGCGCACTTTACCAAAAGATAAGATATCGTTCTTCGGTAATAATTCTGTAAATATCCAGCTCAATGTTGCTCCGGGATAGAAATAACTGTTTGCATCTTTAGGTAATGTAGAAGACCAGTCATTACGTGCGGTTAAATTCAAGAACAACATATCTTTTAACCCAAGGGTAACATCACCAAAGGCTCCGATCAGACGTCGTTTCATCTGACCTTCTGTAAGAGTTGTTTTTGTTGCACCATTTCTTAAATCCCAATATCCGGTATTGATTGTCAAATCATCTGTTTGTCCACTCATTGAGGTATAATATCTTTCATTGATATTCATACCTGCATTTACAGTTACCGAAAATATATCGAAATTTTTGTCATAATTTGCTAAAAAGTCATGATTAAGCTCATAGGAACGCCTGTAAGCAGCATAGACATTTCCAGCCTGATTCATGTTGGTAGGGGAATATCCATAATCTTCATTTATCAGGGCATCATCTACAGAAATCTGAGGGAAACCAACTTTACGATCATAATTTGTATAATCAAATCCAAAACGATAGGTAAGTGTAAGGGCTTCTACAGGAGAGATATCTGCCTGTAACTTACCAAACATCTGCCTGGAGTTAAGATGGTTATAATTATTAGCTAACGACCAGTAAGGATTGGTTATTCCATATGGAGTAAAATATGCTTCAGGCGTATTGAAAGGACTGTTAAGATCTTTGTGATCAACAATAGATACATCCCTGGGCAATTCATACAAACCATCAATAACTGATGTTCCCTGATAGGAACCAACAACATCAGTAGCACTTTTGGCGAAATTCACAGAAGAAGAAATTTTAAACCAATCATTAGCCTGATAAGAAGCATTATAATTAATTGTATTTCTTTTATAGGAATCAGCATTAGTTGGCATAATACCATCATCATCAGAGTATGAATAGGATACATAATAATTCATTTTATTATCATCACTGACTCCACTTAATGAAATATTATGATCATTTGATACACCAATATCAAAAAAGTCTTTGATATTGTTTTCTAA
>DASQZP010000984.1:0-6120 GCA_035638655.1 Bacteroidales bacterium | reverse complement strand
CTTATATGCTGATGCGCCCGTAGCTCAACTGGATAGAGCGTCTGACTTCGGATCAGAAGGCTGAGGGTTCGAGTCCTTCCGGGCGTACATTTATATAATAATTTGTTACCAAATAACTTATGATAATAAGAACTCCTCGTTTATGACCGAAAGGAATAAGTTTTTTCTCTTTCAGGAACAAGATAGGGACAACAGAATTTTATACTGATTTATTCATTAAGCATCGCTCTATGACTAAATCCATTAATGAATTTTATTAGAGAGGTTTAAAGTTACCATTATATACAGAGTGAGATTTATACTTTCTCAACTTCCAAATTTATAGCGGTACCTATTTTTAATATCCCTTTCCATATTTTTAGCTTCTACATCATCTTCACAAGCCAGGCATCGATACTCAAGCATATTCAAATTTTCAAATATGTAATCCTTTTTTCTTGATTATTTCTTGTACCAGCACCATAGGGCTTGGATAATAAACTTGACATTCGATAAGCACAATTTTTCCCTTGCCCAAAAAGAATCCTCTCTTGAGTATCTATTCGCCGAACTTCATATACTCCTGGACCAATAGGCGCATTTAAAAATCCAAAATTTCTTGGATCTGGAAAACTATTCCGATCTGTCCACTTATTCATAATTGACCATTTTTTAAATTAATCGATTTTACCTAATCCCTCTCACCCTATCCAATCCGTCTTATCGCCAACACCTGTAACACATAATTCCATAATGGCACGAGTCATAGCAGTATATAGCAACGACTTTTCTGAATTGAGATAGGTTTCCTGTTCTTCTTTACTCCAATCATCAAATTTGTATGGTTTATAAGGACATGTTCGATCATTTACATCCGAAAGTAGGACTACTTTATATTCCAGGCCTTTTAAACTATGAAACGTACAAAGGTGTACCCCATTTCTATTGCCTGTTTGATCTCTTAAATCAAAGTACTCGATACCATCATTATGGAGATAGGACATGATTTCCCGATATGAATCTTTTGTTCTTGTGGCAATAACAATATCGGAGAGTTTTACATGATCATTATTATCAATTGTCTCAGATATCTTATTTATTAAGAAGGAAACTTCATCTTTGCGAGTATTAAATACCTCGTATAACGGTACATTACCATGAAACATGGAAACATAGCCTTTCAGGCTCTCTTCGCCTTCATCAAAATCTTTATATTTAACACCTTTTAGTGCTGATACCGCGTATTTTTTTATCTCTTCAGTAGTACGATAATTTACCTTTAGACGTTTGGACCTTCTGCCTCTGATATTAACGTCCGCCTCAGAAAATACCACTTTACGGGAATAGATCGATTGATAAGGGTCACCAACCAAAAACAGATCGTTTTCTCCTTCATCAACTAATGATCGTATAAATCTAATTTCTACATTTGAGCAATCCTGTACTTCATCCAGAATGATATGATTAAATGGTCTTTGTTCAGGATGCTCGTTTAAATATGAAGCGACTCTATTAAAAAGTTCCAGACGATCTATAATATCATTGGCTTTTTTGTATAACTGATATTTCTGAAAGAGCTGCCATACTTCAAGTCTTTTCTTGCGAGTGATTGGTTTTCCCCTGCCAAATCTCGTTTGTCTGAAATAACTTTGTCTATCAGTAATATCATAATGGTAGAAAATTTCTTGCGTCTCCCGGTCCAGGAAATCCAATTCCATACCCGTTACTTCGGTCTCAAGTATTTTCTCCCATATATCTCTACTGGTAAGTGTATATGAATATCCGGTAATCGTACTGTTATCCGTAAGGATCTTGAATTTTTTACCAAGATCCTGAACCAGGGAATCTATTGTAGTTAGCTGATAACGCTGGGGATTGATTTTAAGCTTTTGGACCTGTTTTTCAAGATTTCTCTTTAATGCATTGGTATATGTAGCAAATAATACCTTATCTCCATTACCATATTTTTTAGAGAGGTATTTTAGCCGATGAAGGGCAGCCACTGTTTTGCCTGTACCGGCACCGCCCGTAACTTTGACGGAACCATTGAAGTCTTTATTAACCAGTGCTCTCTGGGAAGGATGGAGGAATAGTGACCATTTTTCCAGGTCCCCATCAAGCATTTGCTGGAGTAATTCATCATCCACTTCAACATAAAATCTTTTAAAAAGAAGACTGTCACCATCTTCATTTTGTTTTGATTCTTCAACACCTTCAACAATTTCAGAATATTCGACTCCATCCAGGAGATAAAATAAATTCTCAAAAACTTCTTCAGGTATTCTCTTTTCAAGTTTTTCCAGGGCCGGAAAACTATTTATCTGTTTTACATCATCTAAAATTTTATCAGGAACACCTAATTTTAGTAATTCTTCTTTACTCAGTGACGTAATTACGCTACTATTCTCAGGTTCATCATAGCTATAATACTTTTCCCATTGGGGTCTTGATGTAACTTCTTTTTCTGAAGTTTTAACAGTATATAATTGCGGACTGTTAGTGACATTGTTCCATTCGAAGGTTTTATTTTCAGCCCATTCCATCGCCTCATCATGATGGTCAACCCATAATATATAATAGTCATCCCTACCTTTAATGGTTCCAATAATAGCTCTGTAGGACTTATCGATCCTTGCCGTTCGCAATGATTGATCTTTGAACGTAGAGATCGATTCCAAATTGATAGCCGATGAATTCTTATTATCCCTGAACTTTTGTTGAAATTCGACCACCTTCTTTTGTATTCCTTTAGGTAGTTTTATAAAACTATCAAAGAATTTATCTCCGATTAATAATCTCATGATAATATCCTGTTTATATCAAATGTTTTTGGATCTGCAATCTCATAACCTCTTTTTTCAAACTCTTTCTTTGACCGTTCATCAATGGGGATAAAAACTATTTTGGGATCCTCAAAGCCAAGTTCTGCTTCCGCAAATCCGTCCTCTAATTCAATGAAGAAGCCACCCTCCTGATTGAATGGGATATCATTTTCGAGTAAATGTTTAATTATTGGATGTAACTCTTCATCAAATAGCAATACGATCTCTTCTATATTCAAGGATTTTTCTTCATCAATAGTTACATTTGATATCTCATCTACATCAAAATTTCCATATTGCAGAAGATTCCATAATCTCCAAAACCTGTTCCATTCATCATGATCTATGTTTTCAACCTGATCTTTTTTATACCATAACATGGAATGCAATTCAGACTTAGACAAAAGAATTAACACCTTGCTTTCAAAAAGTTTTTCCTTTCTGCTCCAGGCTGATTGCAAATAACTTTTACCAAACTCTCCATTGGGAACAGATTCTCCAACCTCTATATCAAATTGCATTTTGAAATAATCTATAGCTTTGTCACCGGAAATATTAGGTTTGGGAAAATTTTCCATATTTCTCATTCCTGCAACTCCTATACTTTTTTCTCTTTGATCTTCCGGAATAGTTAGCATTCCTAAAAGTCTCATCATCGAATTATCAAAAAATGATTTTGTTGAATCATGAAACTTCCAGACAGGTGTTCGTCTTATAAGGTCTGAGGATTTCGAATATTGCGTGTGATCCGGTGATAATTTATCCCTGAATAAAACATCATCAGTCAATTGCTTTATAAATCCATCAACATCATCCCAGGTGAGTGTCCAGATTTTATATCGTTCACTTTCTAAAATTGCTTTCCGTTTTTCAATATCTGACAGAAACCGGTTGTTTTCCTTACTGGCATGAAATTGGTAACCATCCAGGTAAATCGCTATTTCTTTATAAGTTTTAAATGTATCCGGATCAGAATCTGATTTAACCGGTTGCATAATGAAATCTGGTCTGGTGGATACTTTTACACCATCAGCGGTTCCAAGCCATACTTGTGGCCGAATCCAATAGGTTATAGCTCTATCACCATTTTGTGGTACGGTTAAATAATAAGTTTGAATATTGTTAACCAATTCTTTTTTTAATGTCCAGTTGTTCTTCGAACACCATAAATCTATTGCCACTATAAATCGATCTTCCAGTTCGCTCTCTTCAATTTTCCCATTTCTGGTGACATCAGATAGGGAATGATTAAGTGACTTCCAATTAGACGCATGTTTTAACAGGTCTTCAAATATTTTTTCAGCTCTGCTACGACTTAAAATGGATGATATATATTGATTTCGATACGAATAGATACAGTGATAACATCCGTCTTTTCCATCGTGTTGACAGGAACATGTCTTAATTTTCAAATATGCTTTTTTCAGTATCTCTGTAAAGTTCTCTCTATCATAAAGTTTACTTAAATATCCTGTGCCACCCGGAACTCGATCATATAACAATAAATACTCATCGAATTTTAATGTGGCATGGTTGTATTCCCGATAATCCATAAAAGCGAGATGAGTAGGATTACCTTTGTAAAACTCACGTAATCCAAGTTCAATACCTGCTTTAAATATCTGTCTGAACTCGTCCGTTGCAAATGTCTGTACAGGTAAAAGAATCTTTAATGCTTCTGTTTTCTGTCTACGATAAAGATAAACTTCCTCGAATACATCATCCGACTGACCGGAGTAGACTTTGTTTCTATGTTGACAGTATGGATAATGAAATTTGTATTTATTACTATTGTTATGATTAGCTTCTAAAGAAGGGGTATTCGTTGAGTAACCACAATGCCTGCAGGTTACAAAACCATGTCTTGCAACTCGTTCATGTTGATTAATGTTGACACTTGTCGCACTTATTGTATCTATTTTACCCAGATTTACTTCTGTTATTTCAACATTGGGCGCAAATTCGATCCCGAAAGGTATATCAACAAGTGCTAACGAACCACCGCTTTTTTCATCAAATGATGCATGGCGGGATATTTCATAAAAGGTTAAATCCCTATCATCGCTGCTGTCATCTAATGCCGCTTTATCTCTGACTACTTCTGACTTTACTCCTGTCATCTCTGCGAAATTATGGACATTCGATGCTGCTCCGAATGATGCATCTCCACACTTGGGACATGTTTTGGAATTATTACCTCTTTCGAGTTCTATATGATCACAATTAGAACAGAACCTATACTTTTCCAGGGTTGAGTTTTTACCTCCCCATTCATGAGTTAGAAGACCCTGGATAAAAAACTTATATCCTTCAGCAAAAAAGTTATTATGCGGGGCAAGTTCTCTTATTGCTAACGAGGATGGTCGTACATACTCTTTCGTTATATTTTGGGGTTCACTTTCCGAACCCTTGGCCGCCGGCTGATAAATTCTACCCGAAAATTCAGTACCCTTATCGGGAAATGCATAATTCGGTAATAAACCCGACAAAGTCATGAATTCAATTATTTGTTGCCGGCTTAATTTTCTACTGGTTCGGTAAAGACTCTTTTTATCATTTTCTAATGCTATTCGCTCTTCATCTTTTTCAGAAAGTTTTTTTTCTTTGATGTACTTATCAATTTCTTTTCGATGTTTCTGAATTTGAAGCATTCGTTCTCTAAGCGAATAGAAAGGGGCTAACATCCAATCTGAAAAACTTCCCCGGCTGATATCCTTGTCCAGAGTATTTAGCTGTTTTTCATCTAAATCAGGCTCATATACCTTTTTTAGGTTTTCAAGTATTTCTACCTTATTCGTACTTATATAGGTAAATAAACGATTTAGGAAAAAATCTGAATCCCGCAAATCGGTTGTAGTTAATCTCAAATTCATGATAAAAATCGGAATCTGATTTTTTTTAGGATCATCCTTTACCCAACGATCTATGCAATGTGCTAAAAACTGTCTTTTTAAAATCTCAGGGGCATTCAGGAAGCAACCCGGCGTGTGAATTTCCCCATCCATCATATCAATAGGTTCTTCAAAGAAAAAGAGGTCATGGGGATTCTTTTGTGATACAAAATTAGAAATTAGAGAGCTACCTGAACTTCTTCCGGCACGTCCTATACGTTGCATATAATTGGATGGCAGTGGAGGAAGCCCTAAATTCAGGGCAGATTCCAGCTGACCAATATCTATCCCCATTTCAAGGGTAGATGTAGCAACTAATGTATTTACAGAACGATCTGCTAAATTACTTTTAAAAGACTGTTCTATTTTTTCCCGGTTACTTCTGTCCAAGACTCCAGTATGTTCTCTTGAAATGACACGTGGTGAAT
>DASQZP010000983.1:0-3957 GCA_035638655.1 Bacteroidales bacterium | reverse complement strand
ATCTGTTGATCAATGTTAAAAACATTACTCCTTGTCGGGGCGTGGCGCAGCCTGGAAGCGCGCCTGCTTTGGGAGCAGGAAGTCGGAGGTTCAAATCCTCTCGCCCCGACCAATAAATTCAGTCGATTAGGGATTGTTCCTGAGTGCTTTTTTTGTGGATTTTGGGCTTTATGTTCCCTATATGTTCCCCACTATGGTTTTCATAGTGTTCTGCTAAACTCTTTTGCATTAGTTGTCTATGTTCTGTAGGAAGGTGTGTGTACCTATTGGTCATAGTGATGTCTTTATGTCCTATCATTTCAGCGACTTCTTTAATGCCCATCCCTGCTAATATCATATTAGAACAAAAAGTATGTCTTAGGTCATGGAAATGGAAATTCTTGATACCTGCAAGTTCAAGGACTCTCCACCATGCTTTATTGAAGTTTGTCCGGGGTGTACCATCAAGATGTGCAAATACAAAATCTGTTTTGATATGAGTGATCTTTTTCCGGTGTCTCATCCAAGCTTGATGATCTCTCCATTTTAATAAGGTAGCCTTGGTTCTTGGCATTAATTCATCAGTACGTTCACATTCATTTTTGGTGCGAAATAAGGTAATAAGCCCATCCTCACCAAAATCAAAATTAATTTTAGACCATCTCAAACCTAGAATCTCTTGTTTAGCAGCACCATGCTCAGCACCAAGATAAATAATAGATGGCATGTAAAATTTTGCTCTTGTTTTTTGTGACGCTTCAATTAACATTTCTATTTCATATGGAAAAAGGAACCTATTACGCTCATGTTCCTTTTCATTGAGCTTGGTGATACTTGCAGATGGGTCAGAAGTGACAGCACCTAATTCAAGACCATGTTGGAAAACCTTTTTAAATATGGAAAGGTATTTATTAGATGATATATTAGAGTTCTTGTCTGCAATACCATTTCTGAATTCTAATATTTCATCTGTATCAAAACTACATAATAATCTCTTACCATATCTCCTTTCCAAAACATTCAGCCAAATTACATAATCCTCTACTGTCTTTTCAGCTAATGTCCTATTTGACAACCTTTCAGACCATATTTTATTAAGGGATGTTGACACTTCAGAAAAGGTCAATGCTGAAAGCTTTTCCTTTGGTTTGGGTTTTTGCCCTGAATCAAGCATTGCTCTAAGATCATTAGCTTCTTGTTGAGCAAGTCTCTTTTTCCGAAAGGTATCATGATATATCTTCTTCCCTGTTTTTGGGTCTTTAAATGTAACAACATAGCTGTTGCCCTTCTTATTTTCACGTTTTTGGATAGTAACTGTTGCCATAGCTTATAGCTCCTTTCCAAAAACATATCCTCTATCTACCTGATTTTCAAAGAACGCAAATACATCAACATCCTTGAACAGTCTTCTGTTGCCTAATTTATAGCTTCTTATTTCTCCTGACTTAGCAAGTCTTGTAACTGTAGAACGATGTATCCTTAATAAATCAGCAACTTCTTGAATTGTAAGAATCTTGATGAGTTGGTTAGTTTCGAAATTCTCCTTTCCTGTTGAATCATTTGTTTTAACGTCTTTTCCATTAAAATTCTTTTCCATATTTCATTTAATCCCCCATAGGCTATTTCCCTTTCTTTGTTAAAGGTTTGTGTTTTGGAATCTGATTATACTTATGTTTCTAAAGTGTGACATTTCTATCTTTTGGATAAAAATTTTTGAAATTCATAATTTCTTCATTATTTCGGTGGGTTCTCCTTAATACATGACATATCGCCATGAATATGACCGGGCAAGTCCGAAATTCATGTATTTAACGAATCAACTTCATCATTTACATAAAGCCATTGGACAAAAACTTAAAATTGTGGCTTAATTAGACTATATTGGATTTAAATCATGGGAGCATATTATGGATGATGAGCTTTTTGATGAGTTAGAGGGAAAAAAGGAAACAGGTGATTCACCTTGGATAACAAAAGACATTTTTGGTAAAAAGAAGCAGAAGGCAAATTTCAATTTTAATAGGAAAAAGAGCAAGGCAAAATTTGAGCCTGTACCACGCTCAGATATCTATGAACCAATCAGGAACAATTCATACTATATCCAACTTAGAAATAATGGTGCGGATAAGGATGACATACTTTGCGGTGCCAATGAAAAAATCATCAAAATCAATAAAGTTCTTTATGACTGTTTTACAGCAGCAGATTTAAAGGCAGATGAAAGGCAGATGTTCCAATGGGTTCTTGCAAACACAACTTTCTATAACAGGCGGGAAGTCAAGTTGGATGTTACCCGAATATCAAAAGATATAAGTCGCTCACGTTCTTTTGTGTACAAAGCTCTCCATAGACTGTCTGATAGAAAGATGGTTTTCATTACAAAAACAAAAAGAGATGAAGCCCTGACAATATACATTAATACAATGCCAAATACATGGAAAGTTGGTGGGGATAAAATCATGAAAATTATGGGAGCAGAGGAATCCTTGAATGAATTGGATGAAAATGTGTAGCACATCATAGAAAAAACTGTAACACATCAAAACATAGAGAAAAAAATATCGAATAATAAATAAGAGTTATCTGTTATACATGGTAATAGTGCCATTTATTGGAATTGTTATTTGTCTAAGATGGAAAATACACATGTTGACAGCCTGAACCATTAAAAATCGCTCCGTCTTCAAAACAAAGCCATCTTTACTATTCCAATGTAAAAATCTGCATTAATTCAGTTAATTAGATGTGGTATTGTTCCAATGTGTTACACATGAGTCTATAATGTGTTACACATAGCATTAAATCGCCACTTTAATGCCTTACAAAAACCGCTTGAATAGAGGCTCTATTCAATGCGGTTTTTTATTTTCTTTTGCAACTTCCTGAATTTCCAACCTTATAGAATATAAATAGTAGTAAAATGAGGGGGTGAATTGAAATCATGACTGAGAATTTAACAAGGCTATTGGTGACAAAACTGTCTCCATCAATACATGAGAGATTCAAGCTGTTAGCTGAAAAGGACAGAAGAACATTGAGCAGCATGAGCAGAATTATTCTCGAAGACTATATTGGTAAGTCCGAAAAAGACCATGAAAATCGTCCTGAATAATATGGTGGTTCGAAATGGAAAAAGCCGGACACCAGTTAGATGATCGGCTCATTCCATAAGACCAAAGTTCTTTAAGAAGACATCATTATATATTTATATTTTTAAAACCAAAACTTTAAGGAGAAAGGAGAATGATATCATTAAAACAATTTGCATTTCAGATTAGCCAAGTTTTATGCAAGAAGGGGATTCACAACATATCAGGTGGAAGATAAATTATCTAAATGGAACTACAGAAATAGTCCACCATTGAAACAGGCAGAGATAAAGAAGTGTGTCAGGAGTGCGTTTAGTTATGTTAGATATTCCACTCACCAGCCATCTTAATCGGAATAGGGGATGATAGGAAATGTCAAATAGAATACCAGTAACAAAAAATCAAACTAAGAAACAGATGGAAAGAGAACTCTATAACATTGAACTTGATGAGTATGCGGAACAAATTAGAAATGATATGAGAAAGTATAGGATCAAATATTCGGTACTGTATAACTTCATTAAATATGAGATAGCAGAAGCAAGGATAGCATTATCTGAGTCTAGCATAAAGAATATGTTATGCAGAAAGAATGTTGGGTATAATGTAATAACCAGACTAAAACTTATTGCTATTATAAGAAAGAACGAACTACTTAAAAAAGCTATTATGGCTGTTAAAAAACATAGAACAAAAGAGAAAGAAGTGAGAGAAAATAGAAAATTAGAGTTAATAGAATTATTGAATAATAAGGATACTGAGTTCGGTAGAGAGTATAGCCAAATGGAAAAAATCATCCACCAATCTTTAAATCTGAATCCATCTCAGCAGGTCAGATACCAAGAAAAAGAAGATGGAATATTCAGAGACAAGAGAAAATAATTATAAG
>DASQZP010000982.1:0-3432 GCA_035638655.1 Bacteroidales bacterium | reverse complement strand
TTGGGATCAATCTTGTGATAAGATTTTATGGCTTCAAAACCACCTTTGTCCGGCATTACCAGATCCAGCAACACCACATTAATTTCGGGATGTTCTTTTAGAATGTTTTCACCTTTCTCTGCAGTGAGGGCCTCATATAGTATTGCTCCGGAAGTCTTAAGTAATTCCCCAATGAAAATTCTGGTGGGAACATCATCATCCACTATAAGTACAGAAAATCCTTTCCAGTAATCATTAGGAATAAGTGACATTTTTTGTTTTTTAATGTTTTTATTTAATCACAAAAAACATGCTTTTCATCAATTAATACGATCTGTTTGTCAATTTGTTTGAGATTATACGCATTATTTTAACTTATAAGTTTGATTGTGAGTTAACTGCTGCTCTTATGGGTATAATGAACTCAAGTACTAAATTATATTTGAAATCTTTTTTTTATAAATCTACATGTTTGTTATGCTCCTGTTCACACAATCATCACACTTGACTTTATTGACAGACACTAATTAGAAGGAACGGATTAATTGCTAAGAGACAACAGTTTGATGTTCTAATATTATTTAATAAATTGCTGGTACTAATTAAATAAACATTACTCACCTAAAATTCATTAAAATGGAAGAAAATGTACAACAAGAACAGACTAATCAGGTGAAAACTGAACGTCCTGTATTTTTAACTGTCCTGCTGATTCTAACTTTTATTGGAAGTGGTTTGGGACTGTTATTTGGTATTATTGGCTTATTTACAGCAGGCAGTGCATCGAGTTTTATGTTAGGTATGCCTGGAATGCCCACCGCAACATTAACAACCGGGATGGTCATTTCTTCAATCATCCTCTCAGCCGCCAGTCTTGCTGGTGCAATCCTGATGTGGCAGTTGAAACAAATCGGATTTTATTTGTATACACTTGCACAAATTGTCGCACTGATCATTACTTTTAACTGGTTCGCCCTGGTAATAAGTGTAATTTTTGTTGTGCTGTATGCAATTCATCTGAAATATATGTCCTGATATGTTGTTTAAATAGAGATCAGGATAAAATATCATTTTAAGTCTGCCTGGATAAATGGCAGACTTTTTTCTTATTATAAAATTATATTTCTGGCGCTATAGAATTATTATTCATCAGAGAATTGCACCAGCAATCTTCGGTAGGCATTGAAAATTTTAGATTTGGATATAAAACCAACATATTTACCGTCTTCCTCGACAACAGGCAGGTTCCATGCACCTGTTTCCTCAAATTTATGCATTACACTTTCCATTGATTCTTTTGGCGAAGTATAAGCCGGAGGAGTAACCATGATCTCTTCTACTTTAATTTCGTCATACATATCAGCATTAAATATGATTTCCCGGATATTATCGAGCAGAACAATACCGATAAGTATGTTTTCATCATCAATAACCGGAAAAATGTTTCTTTTTGATTTGGCTATTACTTTTACCAGTTCTCCCAGTGAATTTTCCGGATGCACGGTTTTAAGGTCTTTTTCAATAACGCGTCCCATCTTAAGTAAGGTAAGCACTGCTTTGTCTTTGTGGTGAGTAATCAGCTCACCTCTTTTTGCCAGGCGCCGGGTATAAATGGAGTGTGGTTCAAAATACATAATAGTTAGGTAGGAGATGGTTGCCGTGACAATCAATGGAATAAACAGGCCATAGCCACCTGTAATTTCAGCGATTAAAAAGATTGCTGTCAGCGGGGCATGCATCACTCCAGCCATTATACCCGCCATGCCCACAAGGGCAAAATTCCGTTCGGAGACGTTTATAAAGCTCAGGGCATTGATTACCCTGGCGGCAATAAATCCTGTTACTCCTCCCATGAAGAGGGCAGGGGCAAAAATCCCTCCCACGCCACCACTGCTTGTGGTAATCGCCATCGCAATTACTTTAAAAACAAGTACAAGCAACAGAAAACCCAGAAAAAGCCAGTAATTATCTTTAATGGCGTAAAATAAACTCTGGTTGGCAAGGTCGGTTGGATTTCCTCCCAGCATGGAACGAAGGCTGTCGTAACCTTCTCCATACAGTGGCGGAAAAAGGAAGATGACCAGCCCGAGTAACACACCGCCAAGTAGTAATTTCTGGTAAGGATTGGTGATCTTGCCAATTTTTTCTTCAACATAATTATTCCCACGGGTAAAATACAAGGAGACGAATCCGGAAAGTATTCCCAGTATAATATAATAAGGAATATTGCCAAGTATGAATGGGTCGTAGATAGTAAAAGAGAAAATTACTCCTTTGCCAAGGAAAAAGTTTGATATCAATGCCCCGGTAACTGCTGATATCATCAGGGGGATGATTGACGACATGGTAAGGTCCAGCATAAGCACTTCCAGACCGAAGATCAAAGCAGCAATCGGAGCTTTAAAAATGGCTGCCAGTGCGCCTGCTGCACCGCATCCAATCAGCAATGTTGTTGTTTTGTAATTCAGATGCAGAAATTTACCGATATTACTTCCCAGGGAGGAACCGGTAAGTACAATTGGTGCCTCCAGTCCGACTGATCCGCCAAAAGCCACCGTAAATGTACTGGCAATCATTGAGGAGTAGGTGTTATGTGACTTGATATTGCTGTTTTTCTTCGAAATGGCCAGTAAAATACGGCTTACACCATGCCCGATATTATCTTTTACAAAGAACTTTACATATAAAACCGTCAGAAAAATACCTGCCAGGGGATAGGCAAAATATAACAAATTAGCAGTGGTAGTTGCCAGTTGATGGGTGAGAAACTGGCCAATATAATGCACAACATTTTTTAGCAATACTGCGGTCAATCCACTAAGTACACCTATAATCAGACTAAGCATCAGTACAAATTGTTTTTGTTTGATGTGCCTGACCCTCCAGATTAATATTTTTGCCAGTAATCTTGAATTATCCATAACGGCCGCAAAATTAATATAACCATTGCAATATTCTTCCGATAAACTAAAATTAATATAATTCCTGATGATCTTTACAGGAGGTTGATGGTCCAGCAGAAGGTTCGCGGATGCAAAATTACAAAATACCCCTGTAAAATAGTCTGTTTTATTGCTAATATTTGAGTCCACTCCGAAAAGTACTTTATTAAGTAAAACTGAAAATCAGAATTTGCCCCTTACCCTAAAGGCCTGCCTGCCGAAAGCAGTACAGGCAGGGAGTTTGATTTTCAGCTATTTCACCCTTTAGGGCTCGGGCAAAAAGTAGCTGAAAATCCTGGAATTGGCTTTTCGGAGTAGACTCAATATTTGGATGCTTGTTTTGGGAAGAATGATAAAACCGGGACCTCCCGGTTTTAGTCTTCAGAGAAATCGCGCAACATTTTGCGATAGGCCGAAAACAACCTTGCCCGGCTTATGAATCCCAGGTATTTCCCCTTGCTGATAACTGCAATATTAAAACGGCCACTTACCTGGAACTTTCTGGCTACTT
>DASQZP010000981.1:0-3563 GCA_035638655.1 Bacteroidales bacterium | reverse complement strand
GAAGAAGGAGGTTTGCTGGAATTGGACGAGTTTTTGGAAAGCTTGGCAACCCTGAGCTCCAGGGCCTTTATCTGTTCTTGCTGAGATTCAATCGTATTGCTTAAATCACACAGGATTTTGGCGACAACATTCGCTCCGGCATTATACAAGGCAAATGCTTCATCATGTGTCATGACATAGCTCCCGGCGAAAGTTTTTAGTCAAAGGATAGACATAAACGGCCTTTTTGGAAAGCAGCGCTTGGCGCGATTTGCTGAGCTTGCCTTGACCAGTCGTCTGGCCCACACAGAGCCAATTATCTGCCTTGTAACAGGTCCCCAGGTATCGTTCTGTGTCAACAAAGGTCTCAAGCAGATAAACCGGATGGTGGTATAGATTTTGCCAATCTTGTGACAAGCGATGACGGTTCAATGCCAATAGATATGACGCCAGACAGGGAACTTGAACCCATGGCAGGATCAAAAAACGGAGGTTATTGGCGATCAGATGAAGATTTTTCTCTCTGATCTTTTTGCTCCAGCCAATGAACCGATCTCGTGCGCCAATATACCATGGCGATGACCCCCATGCCAGACACGCAATAGGGCGATCATGGGAAAATGCGATATATTTAAGATGCTCTCCCACTGGTTGGCTATAACCAAGATAATGGTACTCACTTACAAGACCATTGAATATCTTATCAAAACGAGTTCTACGAACTTGCTCAAGCTTGATCGGAAACAGCTCGTCGACAGAACAATGAATCGACGTTTTATCGACTATTACCCTGGATGGTCTCTTTCGCTTTGCAAGAGGGTTGGCAGGGGTAAATTTTCGGGCGGGCAGTTTAATAAAACCGTTTGATTCCAATAGAAGAAGCAGGCTTCGGCAGACCATATCTTTAAGAACTCCATTAAGTTGTCTCCAGTTCCATTCTCTGCAGACTTCTTGAGAAATGAAGCGTCTGCTTTTGTCAGGATATGACTCAATAACCTTGTTGATGGTCGCGATATCTTTGCTGGTTACCGATCGCCTCCGATATGTTATGATTGTTTCCATTCCGGACACTATAACCCATCAGGAATTGGAACGCAAATTAATTCTTAAAAAACTTATGGTGAGCTGTTAAATCATAATCTCAAACCAATTTTTGGCTGTGAACGGCTACAATATTTTTAATCAGTTAAAATAGACGATGACTAAGTTTGTCAATGAAGTCCCGGAAGAATTAAGCAGCAAGGATAAAAAATTTCTCCTAAGTTTATTACAAACAAAAAGCATCAAGCGGCATCCTTCCACGCCTGACGAAAATTAACCACATCCTCTGATAGCTTCCAGTAGGCGAGATGGGGTGAAATTTTCATAAATCTTCGGGTGTTTTCTAATAACCACAGATTTTCATGCGTTTAATTAACCCTAAAATTCTTCAGTAGCCAAGCCATCAAATCCAACTCAACCCATTGATAATTCAAATTAAATTCAATTTTCCTTGTAACAAAAACTCTTCATAATTAGGTATATATAAATTTAAATAAATCCATAATCACCAATTTTATTGTGTCTAATAAAATACCAATTAGAACATAACCCCTCATTATAGTTGAATTAATAAAATTATTTGTATAATTTAATAAAATATATTTGACTTTATCATGCCAATAATATAGCCTAATTTTATGAGCCCTGAAGAATATTTTAAAAACATATCCGGTGTCCAAAAAAAATATGAATCTATGAAAGCTTTCTTTAAAGAAAAAATGACTGCTGAAAAAATTGCTTCAAAATATGGATACTCGGTTAGTACGGTCTATACTTTGACAAAAACCTTTAGGAAGCAGTTAAAAGAATATCCTAATAAAGATCCCTTTTTCATAATGCCGAAAAAAGGTCGCCCGTTCAAAAAAAACAAAAATCAGCTTGATGATCTTATCGTCTCCTTACGAAAGAAAAACCTATCTGTTCCTGACATTAAATCTATGATAGATACTCACCCTAGATTTGATGAAATTTCTGAAAGCTATATTGATTATTTACTCAAGGAAGAGGGTTTTTCTCGGTTACCAAGGAGGAATAATTTTTCCAGAGAAAGAAAAGAATTACCTGAAAAACTAAAAGCTCAAAAGAGTGAAATGATTCATTTCGTTCCAGGAAAGTTTTCGAGTAGCGATATAGGAATTCTCTGTTTTCTCCCGATAGTACGAAAATATAAAATTGACACCCTGATACAAAAATCACTTTATCCGCAAACCAAGGTGATTAACAGATATTGTTCAATAATGGCGTTTATTGCTTTGAAGCTTTCGAATGTCAGACGATATACAAAAGACGATTTGTGGTGTATGGACAGGGGGCTTGGTTTGTTTGCAGGACTAAACGTGCTGCCTAAAGCCGCATGGTTTACTTCTTATTCAAGCAGAGTTACTAAAGAGATGAACCTTTCGTTTCTTCAAGGACTGCATAAGATTTGGAAAAAAGAAGGACTTTTAGGTAATACCGCAAACCTGGATTTTACAACAATCCCATATTGGGGAGAAAGTGATCATCTTGAAAACAACTGGTCAGGAAAAAGAAACAAGGCGCTATCAAGCATTTCAGCTATTCTTGCTCAAGATCCTGATTCAGGAATAATAGATTATGGTGATACCAATGTTATGCATAAAAATGAGAATGCAGTTGTACTTGAGTTTATAGATTTTTACAGATCCGGGAATCCAAATGATAGTAGTTTGAAATATCTTGTTTTTGACAGCAAATTTACTTGCTATCAAAATCTTGCAAAACTTGATGCTGATAAAAAGGTGAAATTTTTAACTATCAGAAGAAGAGGTAAAAATATTGTTCAAAGGCTCAATAAAATTCCGAAGAAAGAATGGAAAAAAATCAGAGTCGATTGCGCAGGCAATAAAAAAAGAGCACTCAAAGTGTTGGATGAAAAAATTTTTCTAAAAGATTACGGGAAGGAAATTCGTCAAATAGCGATTACAGGGCATGGTAAAATTAAGCCAGCACTTGTTATTACAAATGACTTTGATGAAGAGATAGAAATAATTATCAGAAAATACACAAGGCGCTGGCTTGTTGAAAAAGCGATTTCTGAACAAATAGAATTTTTTCATCTTAATAGAGTTTCATCCTCAATGGTAATTAAGGTAGACTTTGATCTGATTATGAGCATAACTGCTCATAATATTTATAGACTGCTCGCAAGGGAACTGGAGCGATATGAAAATATCAGTGATCAAACAATTTATGAAGAGTTTATAAGAAATGCCGGCGAAGTGGATATTACGGAAGATGAAGTAAAAATATTTCTGAAAAAGAAAAGGACATTACCAGCAGTGCTGACAGCCATGCAAAATTTTGCAGAACAAAAATATTTTGGTCTAAAGAATAAAAAATTAATTTTTTTTGGATCGACTACCAGTTAAGTTTTAGGAGCCTTTATTTGGCATGAAAATCTGTGCTAAAGAAAGTTTAGATTGGTCATGCCTAATCCACAATCTATTCAAAAAATGAAAGGACATTACATATTGTGTTTTGCACTATTTGAAATTTCTTGAGTTTTGGATTTGAATATGAAA
>DASQZP010000980.1:0-2079 GCA_035638655.1 Bacteroidales bacterium | reverse complement strand
GTATGTTTCACGGATTTACCGTCAGATCAAATTGCTAATCATATTGATCAATATGGGAAATATGTAATTGGATTATCAAAAGATTGGGGTATAGCTAATGGAATTACTCCAATAAGATATATCCATCATTATACTCCGGATATTTATAATAATAATTTTAGGTTTATAACAGATTTTATTGAACGCTATCCCCAAAGTAAAAATGATATTATTGATTTGGCCAATGACTTTTTGAAACAAGCCGGAAAAAATGATTTCATTACCTCTTCCGATATTTCGAATCTCCCAGAAAAGTTTAATTTTTTGATTATGATGTATGATCAAATCATAAAAGATATTTGCTCCCTTGTATATACACATTTTGGATTAATGAGAATTTATGAAGAACGAGTTATGAATGTTGAAAAACAGAAATATGAACAGAAAATTTATTACAACGAACGAGAATGGCGATCATTGGATACCATTGGAGAAAAGGCAAATTTAAATTTTCATGCTTATGATATTTCTGGAATTTATGTTACTAATAAAGATGAGATAAAGGAATTAATTACCTTTTTCGAGAAAAATAAGACTAAATATGAAATTGATAACATGAAAAGCTTTAAGGAAAAAATAAAACTTATCAATGAATTATGAAGTAAACGGTAAATGCCTAACAAAGCGCATCAAGGGGACGTTTTTCGCCCGGCCTTTTCTCGTTTCCGTTCGGATTTTCCGTTTTGTCTGTTAAATTACAGATCAAAAACGCCCCTTATGCGCAGGGTCGTTATACCAACAAAAGTTCCTCACATTAATACAAATAAAAAAAACCATGAAACGAATATCTACCTTAATAGTAATAGCAATATTATTTACCGCTTGTGCATCCACAAAGGATGTAATCCCGACAGAAACGGCTAATTCTATTCCGAAAGGTTCCACGAAGGTTATTGTTACTTCGAAGTTTCCGGCAGATTCACTTTACAAAGAATCTTTTACCGAGTTAGCAAACGAAGGTTATACCGTTATTCATTCTTCGGATCAGATGCATCAGATTTCAGCTAAAAATACGATGGATCTACTGGGTGGTGATGAATTAACAGTAAATATACTGGTAAATAATAAAGGAAACGGTTCGAAAGCCATTCTTTCAGGAACCTGGAATAACAGTTATTTGGGAACCAATAAAGCAGAATGGTCTGGTGGTAGAAGTTCAAAATACGAATATTCATTTGCAATGATTGTGAAAATTGCAAAACGGCTTAACGGTACTCTCTCTTATTCAAAATAGATTTAATAATAGAGATCATGAAACATATATCATCTTGTCATGAAAGAAATTACTTGGATTCAATATTTAATTGCTTTTGGTTCTGTAGCTACTCCGATACTAGTTTTGTTATTATCCGCTATTGGCTGGCGTATTCGAACCAAACTTGAAAGAAAAATAGAGTTAGAGGATCAATTTCGAAATGACAGAATCGAAGCTTATAATAAAATATTGGAGCCATATGTGATTTTACTTATGAGCGATTCAGCTTGGTATTCCAACCCTAAAAACGCCAAAAAAGACAAAAGTAAAATAGCTCAACAACAGATACTTTCCTTAGAATACAGGCAACAGGCGTTTAAACTTTCCTTGGTTGGTTCAGATGCAGTTGTTAAATCGTATAACGATCTTATGCAATACTTTTATAGTATTGGTCAAACTAAATCTGAAATAGACAACTCTGATCCAAAACTATGATGTCCCTATTAGGTAACTTTCTCCTTGAAATCAGAAAAAGTATGGGAAATAAAACGACCAAACTCGATAATTGGGACATGTTAGAATGGTTTTTGACAGATGCCAGAAAGTATAGAAAGGGTGTGGTATAACACGCGCATCAAGGGGACGTTTTTCGCTAAGCCTTTACACGTTTCTGTTCGAATTCTACGTTTTGCCTGCTAAATTGTATGTCAAAAACGCCCCTTATGCGCAGGGTCGTTATACAAGCCCATTCTTAAAAAGTTCATCTCGCATTTTGAAATATAGATCCATATTCCCCCTACATTCTTTTGCAATTAATAGTCTCCACGGTTTCGTATAATAAGAAC
>DASQZP010000979.1:0-3035 GCA_035638655.1 Bacteroidales bacterium | reverse complement strand
TGATATCAATTTTTACCTCACCGGACTTACAGTGGAAAACAGTTCGGAGAAAAACTTACTGTACACCACTTCCCAGAGCATGCTTTACAATGGAGTAAGACGAGGCGTGATCTACCGGCAGGCCATTATGCGCAAGCCACCAAACAACGGTGTAGGATATATCATCGACCTGGCCGAGATCACCATTCCCGGAGGCGTTATCCGTGTAGACCGCTCACGCCTGGCCTATGAATATGAATTAACCCTGGGAACCTTCGGGCTGCCACACATGAAAGGTCAAAAAGCAGTGGTAAAACAGTTTGAAGAAGGTAACAAAAAAGTGATGACGGCAGCCATTCCTGGTCGGCAGACAGCACTGATCACCTATAACGGCTGGGATGATGTGAAAAGTCTGGTACACCAGGGACGCAATGCCGAAGCCGATGAAAGTACTGTGCTATACGCCCATAAAAAGCGACTTCAACAAAATCCGCCCATGGAACTGATGATCTCCGTATTGCTGCATAAAACGGACGATACTGAATGGACCGAAGAAGAACTTTCACCCATCCAAAATATTGAAATAATGGACATCACACCCTCTTATTCCTCACTTGGAGCTACCCTTACTCTCTATAACGGTGAGAAATATAAGGTAGATTTTGTGGATATTGACGGGTATCGGTCCTGTTAACAACTTAAGGAACCCTCAGCACTATCTTGCCCTGCGTATGGCCAGTCTCAATCTGCTCATGTGCAGCAGCAGCATCTTTCAGGTCGAATACCTGCTGAATATGGACTTTTACCTTTCCGGCATCGATCCATTCACTGATCTGATCAAGCTCTGGGACGTTGGGCTCAACAAACACATACCGGAAATGCACTTTGTGTTTAGCGGCCAGCTCTTCATTTACACGAGCCAGGATAGATACCACCCTGCCATTTTCTTTAGCACATTCATAAGCTTTTTCGGATGTTTCACCTCCCACACAATCAAATACCACATCGGCTCCTTCAGGTGTGAGTTTCCTGAACTGCTCCACTACATCTCCTTTGGTGTAATCAATTACCTGGCCGGCTCCGATAGAACGAAGATACTCTTCCCTTCCACTTCCGGCAACAGCGGTTACTGTTGCACCAACAGCTTTTCCGAACTGTACGGCAAAAGAACCTACTCCTCCGGAAGCACCCAGCACAAGCAGATGCTGTCCTGCCGATAGCTTTCCCTGATCGATCACAGATTGGTAAGCTGTAAGGGCGGCCAGGGGGACGGCTGCTGCTTCCTCGAAATTTAAACCGGACGGCATCCGCGTAATGTAGCTCTCAGGCAGAGCAATGTACTGGGCATAAGTTCCATGCTGAAGAATTGTACGTCGTGCATACCCCCAAACATTGTCACCCGGTTTGAACCGACGAGCACTATGTCCGTTCTCAAGCACCTCTCCTGCCAGATCCCAGCCCGGTATTAATGGTAACTTATTGGGCATCCGGCCCTGCAGCTTACCTTCACGTACCTTTGCATCTACAGGATTTACGCCGGCAGCCTTTATCCTTACCAATACCTCTCCTTCTCCCGGTTCAGGCTTTTCAACTTCAGCCAGTTGCAATACCGACCGGTCTCCAAATTCTTTAATACTGATAGCTTTCATAATATCACTAATTGTAATTTAATTAACATGAAATACTGAAAAAATAAAAAGGTTCCAGAGAAAAAAACAATTCAGAAAAACAATTGTTTCCATAAACTCATTACATTACAAAAACATAATATTACTACAGCAAGTAACAATGAAACTCAAATAAAAAAGACAGGAAAACGTTTTCCTGTCTTTTTTGTCCCTTTATATTTCAGCTTTCCGCTCCCTCTCCGGTTCTGATAAACCGGGTATGCCTGTGTTTAGATTTTTTTCTCTTTAAAAACGGACTAACATGCATAAAACCGCATATTATTCTGTAAATTCTGTCATCAGAAATATATGGATGATACCCGACTACCAATTCTCCCAGAAAATTTCTCAGCTTTTCTTTTTGTTCTTTCTTTAAAGTCTCCAGTAATCGAATTTGTTCATCTACACTCATGTTTTCAGCCTGATCAACCAGTTGATCAGCTATACCAAAGTTTTGTTGCATAATGGAAATAACATCCTTTTTCCATGCTGTGAAATTTCCATTTGTGAAAATAACGGCCAGTACGCTCTTTACTATTGCTTTTTTTTCTTGTTCAGATAACGGATTCATACCTAACCTGATTTTGTATGGATGTAATTTAACACAAAACAAAATACCTGGCATCTGTCAAATCTGTCAATTTGAATTTTCTCGTATTTTAAACAACCTGTCCTATTTGGTTAGAGATGAATAAACAATATCTATCAGATTCCTGTTAAATAAGACGATGAATTGCTGATTTTCAAAAATTAACAAGACAGTATAAAATTATTACTATTTAGTTACCATTTCGTGATATCTTACTTTTAGCTTTGCTTAGCAATAAAGAAATAACATTATGGACCATGCATTAATAATTGAAGACGACAAAGATATTGCCAACCTGGTTGCCCTGCACCTGGAAGATATTAACTTAAAAGCCGATTGTGTTTATGATGGTCGGGAAGGATTACTAAAAGCCCTGAACAGCACGTATAGTATAATCATTCTGGATATCAGGCTGCCGCAGATGGACGGGTTTGAGGTATGCAAAAGACTCCGGTATGAGAAAGTTACCACCCCGGTGCTTATTCTTACATCTAAAGCTGAAGAAATTGACAAGGTACTTGGTCTGGAAATAGGTGCAGATGATTACCTGACAAAGCCATTCAGTATCCGGGAGCTTATTGCCAGGGTAAAAGCCATTCTCAGAAGGTGGGAAACTATACAACACCAACAACCTGATGAAACAGACAGGGTAATAGATGTTGCTGATCTGCACATTCATGTTGGTAAACGGATTGTGGAGATGAATCAGCATCCTGTTGAACTGACTCCCAAAGAATTTGACCTCCTGGTTTTTCTGGCATCCAACCCGGGCAAGACCTACTCCCGCATGCAGCTTTTAA
>DASQZP010000978.1:0-10962 GCA_035638655.1 Bacteroidales bacterium | reverse complement strand
TTGACGGAAACCACAAAACACTGGAGGATTACAAGGGTAAGGTATTACTCATTGTTAATACAGCAAGCAAATGCGGATTTACTCCACAATACGAAGGGCTCCAGCATTTATATGATAAATACAAGGAGAAAGGGTTGGTTATTCTTGGATTCCCGTGCAACCAATTTGCCAGTCAGGAACCTGCTGATAATGCAACAATAAACAATTTTTGCAAACTCAATTACGGAGTTACTTTCCCTATGTTTTCAAAAATAAAGGTAAATGGAAGAAATGCACATCCTCTTTATAAATTTTTAAAAAAGAATGCAGGAGGATTATTGGTAAATACCATCAAATGGAATTTCACAAAATTTCTGATTGACAGGGAGGGAAATGTTGTGAAACGTTACGCTCCTTCAACAACTCCGGAAAGTTTGGAAAAAGAAATGATCAACTATTTATAATAACCGCTTCTGAAAATAAAATTCAGCAAATAAACTGATTATGTCACCATGTTTCTTTCATGGGAATAATTTTCAAACAACCTGTTTTCGGTAATATTTCTGATCTGATTGATGGCCCGGTAAATCTCTTCATAATTATTATAAAGTGCAGCTATGCCCAGCCTGATATTGTCTGGTTCACGGAAATCGGGTATTACAACTCTGTCACCACATTCCGGATCAATTAATGCCATAGCAATTCGGTAAGCTTCGGGATGCTTCAAAGTAATATGTGATCCGCGCTGATCGGCTGATTCCGGGGAACCAACTTTAAATTCCAGGGGTAACAACCATTTACGAACGAGAGTAAGCAGATAGTCTGTTTGGGCTATGTTCTTATTCCGGATATTTTCAATACCTGCTTCAAGCATTATATCAATTGCAGGTTCAACGGCTGCCAAAGAAAGCACGGGAGGCGTGCCACTTAAAAATTTTCTTATTCCTTTGGCAGGAATGTAATCGAGACTAAAGTTAAAAGGCTTTTCATCACCAAACCAACCCCATACCGGCGATTCAATTTTTTCCTGCAGGTCTTCTCTGACATAAAGAAATGCTGGTGCCCCCGGGCCTCCATTTAAGTACTTATAGGTACAACCTACCGCCAGATCAACTCCACAATCATTTAAATTTACAGGAATGGCACCTACAGAGTGGCTAAGATCCCATAATACCAGAGCACCTTTTTCATGAGCCAGGCTGGTAATTCGTTTCATGTCATACATAAAAGCACTTTTAAAAACGACATGAGATAAACAGACAAGCGCTGTCTGGTTATCAATCTGACCGGCAATATCCTCATATTCAACAGATATTGAATTTTTCGTATCCACCCTGACCAACTTGTGCCTGTCTCCAAACTGGCTGACCAATCCCTGCAACAAATATAAATCGGAAGGGAAATTCAGGGTATCGGTAATAATTTTATTTCGATCTGAATTTAATTTTAATGCCCCGTAGGCAAGTTTAAAAAGGTTTACCGAAGTTGAATCAGCCATGATGACTTCACTGGAATGGGCCCCGATCAATTTTGCCACCTTTGCACCAATATTCTCTGATTTTTGGAACCAGCTTTCATTCCATCCTCTGATAAGTCTGTTGCCCCACTCCTCTTTAATAAGATCGTCCACATCGTTAACGGTATCAAAAGAAAGCATGCCGAGAGAATTACCGTCAAGGTAGATCAGGTTTGTATCATTCATAACAAAACGCCAGCGAAACCGCCGCAATGGATCTTGTTCATCCATTTTTTTTGCATATTCCAGTTTATAAATATTTTCCATGTGTAATCAAGCCTGGTTATTGATCGAAAAGATCGACAAATAAAGCAATTATTTACGGGAAACAGGCAATGTGATAAGAAAATTAATTTTTAGCAAACAATATAGTACCGATTTAAAGGCAGTATCCGGATCCAAAAAAACCCGTCCGGTAATAATCACCGGGACGGGCATTGGAAACAAAAAAATAACATTTGAAGCTAATCTTGTAAAACAAGAATTTCCTTCAATATTTCATTCTTAACAGAATCATATAATCCCCTGTCTTCAAGTGCTCTGGGATGCAGTACAATATGTGTTTGTTCGGGCAATTCATCGTGTACCACTTTATAAAGCACGTTATCCTTTATTGGCTTGTATTGAATGCCATGATACATTCTCCTCAAATGCTCATCATAGCTGTATCCGGTAAGGAAGAAAACCATATCCGGTTGTAATATTTCAATTTCATCCCGTAACAAATCAAAGGTGCGATTATTCCTGATATGTACTTCCGGAGGAGGTGTTGATTCATTAAAATTAAACTTGGAAAGAGAGGTCCACATAAACCCTTCGGTAGAGGAACCATTAATCCTTTCATTAATGCTTTTGAGAAAATTCCAGAAAGGTTCGTCATTTGTTTCAAGCAGATTAACCTGCTCATAAATATCCATCAGATAATTGACATTGCATTTGTCATCATCTTTAATGTTGCCGTACCATTCACCAAATTCTTTGCCAACAAAGAGGATTTTTTGCTTACCATTAAAATAAGAGGGGACTACTTTCATCAGGTGGGGAAGAGAAATAAAATCAGCTTCAGCTGAAAACTCGTTTTTGAGAAATTGCAGGTAAGGTTCATAGCGTTCCCTTAACCTGCCATTTAGCTCAGTCAGTTTTGCCTCATTTTCCATAACTTAGATGATTTATGATTCATAAATAATATAGTTAATTAATAAATGCTGAATGAATCAGCTTCTATTCTTTTTAAAATTAACGATAAATTTTCATTTTCTTAAACATTTTAACATATTTTAAACTATCTTTTTTGAAAATTCTGACCGCTATTTAAGAACGATCAACTACAAAACTCTTTTAAAGACATTTATACCGGGAAAACTTAAAAATAGGGTCTAAATCTCGTTAATACCGGTAATTTTTCATATCATTTAAAGGAAATTACAAAAAATTTGTGCGCTGAAGCATCCTTTGTTTAACCTCTTTCCTGTACATTTGAAGCAAAAAAACAAACAAATGGCTATAGAATTAAAATCTGGTAACGACAAAATATCCTTTGCTTTACCGTCTCATACTGATATTCTTACCACCCGGGATCCGGAATATACAATTAACCGGGATGATTTTGGGCAGTTAGTTAAAGACCAACTAAAGAAAATTAATGGAGAAAACTTTGAAAGGACAGTCATCGTAATTTCTGATAAAACCAGGTTGTGTGGCTACGATAACTACCTGCCATGGCTTACGGACATACTTGAAAAAGAGGGCTGCACCAGGGAAAATATCACATTCATAATTGCCTATGGCACTCATCCACGGCAAACAGATGAAGAAAGTCTGGCCAGTTATGGTCCCATATATAATCAGTACCGGTTTGTTCATCATGATTGTGATGACGAGGCTATGCTGGCTACCATCGGCACTACGAAAAGAGGAACGCACATACGCATAAGAAAAGAGATTATGGAAGCCACTCTTTTAATCACATTCGGGGCTATATCTCATCACTATTTTGCGGGCTACGGTGGTGGCAGAAAACTTATATTTCCGGGGTTGGGAGCCAGGGCATCCATTTATCAGAATCATAGCCTGTTTCTTGATATGGAACACCATCATCTTGAACAACATTGCCAGCCGGGTAATCTTGAGGGGAACCCATTGTCGGATGATCTGAAAGAAGTTGATGATATGCTGCCGGAAAAAATATCAATTCATGGCATATTAAACGGCAAAGGAAAAGTTTGTCAGCTAATGGCTGGGATTACCTATGATGATTTTCTCTCAGCATGCCGGAAACACGACTCTTATTTCAGATCAGAAAATAAAAATGTCTACGATCTGGTGGTCGCGTCCGCAGGCGGGTATCCTAAAGATATTAACTTTATACAGTCTCATAAATCAGTGCATAACGCATCAGCTTTTGTCAAAGACAACGGCACACTTATTTTACTGGCAGAATGCCGGGACGGATTAGGGAATAAAGCCTTCCCTGAGTTATTCAGGGCCGGAGGATGGGATGCCATCTTTGATAAAATGGAAAAACATTATGAAGGCAATGGAGGTACGGCATTGGCAATGCTTGCCAAAAGCAGACGCATTAACATTAAATTGGTTACCAGTTTATCAGAAGACACCTGTCACATGATGGGCGCTGAAAAAATTAATGCAGAAAAAGCTTTTGATCTCATAGCACATTTCAGCGGGTCTGTGGCTGCCATCCCAAACGCCAGCATGCTTGTAAAATAAAAAAGTGCAGTAAAAAATACTGCACCATAATTTTTGAACAAAGAATTATGCTATGTTAATTCCCCCGGAATGGCATAAATGGCATGGTCAGGCAAAATTTTTGACCTGCTTCCTCTTTTTCTTTTTTCGTTTCCGGTCTCCGGTATCATCATTTTTTTCAGCAGGTTCAACAACCACTTTCCGTCCATCAAGTTTTGCCTGTTGCAAAGATGAATAAACATTCCCTGCCTGTCCTTCCTCAACTTCAAAAAATGAAAACTCCCTTTTAATATCGATTGTCCCCAGCTCCCGGTTGCTTATATGTGCTTCATCGCAAACCAAACGAACAATCGTGCTCTTGGTGATGCGATCTTTGACTCCAAAATTAATAAAGAAACGGACGGTATTTGCCGGTCCTTTTGATCCTGTCCTGCCTCGCTCCTGATTCCGGCCTTTACCATTAGCTCCAGCATCCTGACGCCCTTTAAAAGTATCATTCAGGTCAGGGGCATTTTTCTAACAATCGAGAAAATGGTTAAACTGAGAAGCAACCAGTCTTTTGATTAGCTCTTCTCTGGTTAATGAAGCCAGTGTATCATAAACAGCGGGCATATAACTTTCAATCGCTTTTTCATCTACATTTGCGCTCATCATCTGCTGAATCATAGAAAACAACTGTTTTTCACAAACAGCATAACCTGAGGGGATGGTATCATGATTTATCCGAATGTTGGCTGTTTTCTCAATCTGCTTGATTTTACCCTGTTCCCTTCCATTGATAATTGACAACGAAATTCCCTTTTTACCGGCTCTTCCGGTTCGTCCACTGCGATGCACATACTGTTCAGCTTCATCAGGTAAATTATAATTAATGACATGTGAAATACTGTCCACATCAATTCCCCGGGCAGCTACATCGGTAGCAACCAGGATCTGCAACGACTGTTCGCGGAATTTACGCATCACACTGTCGCGCTGACTTTGAGACAGATCACCATGAAGGGCCTCTGCACTGTAGCCGCTTTTCAGCAGTTTTTCAGCCACAGCTTGTGTATCGCGGCGGGTACG
This sequence comes from Bacteroidales bacterium, assembly GCA_035638655.1. GTDB lineage: Bacteria > Bacteroidota > Bacteroidia > Bacteroidales > DASQZP01 > DASQZP01. Next base: position 5,693 of record DASQZP010000978.1, on the reverse strand, counting down.
GCAAAAAATAAGACCATATATATCAGGATAATAATCCAGTAACCGTCTGAGGGCATCAAACCGGTTTTTTTCAGATACTTTGTAAAAGAAATGTTCAATATTACCAGCTCCACTGTTTCTGTTGCCAACAGTAACTTCAAGAGGATTTTGCATGTATTTACCGGCTATAGCGGTAACTTCACGAGGCATAGTGGCTGAAAATAACCAGGCATTTTTGATTGCCGGTGTTTTATCCAGAATAAAATCCAGGTCATCTTTAAATCCCATATTCAGCATCTCATCAGCCTCATCAAGTACCACAAAACGTACTTTTGATAAACTTATTACTTTTCTTTTTATAAGATCAACCAGTCTGCCTGGTGTAGCAACAACTATTTGAGAGCCCGATTTTATCTGACGTATCTGGTTTTCAATAGAAGCACCACCATAAACCGGTGTAACTGTTGCTTTGGGTATATACTTTGTAAAATTGGTCAGATCACCCGTTATCTGCATACAAAGTTCACGCGTAGGGCTTAAAATAAGTCCCTGAACAAACTTTTCAGAAAAATCCAGTTTTTCAATGAGGGGAAGCCCGAAAGCGGCAGTTTTTCCCGTCCCTGTTTGGGCCAGGCCTACGAGGTCTCTGTTTTCTTCCAATATCAGGGGAATAATTTTTTCCTGGATAGGAGTTGGGGTCTGAAACCCCAGGTCTTGAACAGCTTTGAGAATCAAGTCATTCAAGCCCAAAGAATTAAATTGCATTCTAAATAATATTGATTAGCCGGCAAAGGTAAAATAAATAAATGGATATACAGCTAATATTCAAAAAAGAAAATTCTTATACAGCAATTTCACCAGTAATTAAATCCCTGAGTGTAACCTTTCTTAAATATTCAATTATATTGTTATTCAGCCCCATCCAGAAATACTGAACTGTACAGGTTTTCCGGCGCTCACACTGATTAATTTTTTCCAGGCAGTCAACTATGTGAACACCTCCTTCAAATGCTTTATGAATATCCAGCACAGTAATCTCTTCGGGATCCGTTGTAAGCATGTACCCGCTTTTTCTGCCGTGTACATTGGTAATTAATCCGGCGACTTTTAGCGGAGCAATGATATGATCAAGATATTTGACAGATATATTCTGATTTTTAGCAATGTCTTTCTGAAAAATCCCTTCTTTGGAAGATTTTGCAATCTCCATCATTGTTCTGATGCCATACCGTGTTTTGGTGCTGAATTTCAATTTTTATGTTTTTGTAATAACACTACTGTTTACCGGCAAAATTATCTGAAATTTTATAAAAACCTTGTTTTCTACACGAATAATTCCAAACATTTTTTCAGGCGGATCAAGGGAAAAATCTGTAAGTTTAATCTGTGTATTTCCGGAAAGCACCAAATTATTGCCGGACATGCGATAAGCTGAATACTGAGCATCAACCGGCCTGGTAACCCCTGCAAGGGTTAATTTAAAATTCAGGTGAGTAAATGAAATTCCGGAGATGATATCCAGCAGTGTTTTTTTATCTACTTCAACCATTACCTCAGGATAATCAGAAGCTTTGATCAGGGTTTTAAAGTCATGTAACATGGCCATATTGCTGGGCTCAAAGCTGGAGACAGGTATATAAAACTTAACTTCACCAGTATCCGATTCCGGATGACAGGTTTCTCCATTGCCATTAGTATGGCTTTTATCCCGGTTTGAGTAGGTAAATTCAAATTCATTCACATTGCTTTCCCCTTGTATGGATATATTTTTCAGGTAGCAGGTACTGGCAGTATTCACCTTGCTCAAAGGCTGAGAAAAAACCTCTAAAGGAAAGATTGCCAACAATATGAATAAAATTTTTTTCATGAATTGGTATTTGTAAAAACTCCTGTTTTCTGTTCAAAGTCATTTTTCTGATTAGGGTATGACCCAATCAAATCCAATGGTTAAGCAGAAGACAGGAGCAAAGCACTATAAAAAATTTGCGTAAAGCAGTTAAACCATCCTGCCAATTCACAGGATGGTTTAAAAAATTATTAACCAGTGTTAGAATGAAATTCCAGCTTCAAACATCATACCTTTGAAACCTGCATCTCCACTGCCATACTCTGAGAAACCATTGTAATTTTGATTTACATACTCCAGTTTGGCCACAATATTTTTGGTCATATCCCAGCCTGCAGCCACCTGGATGCGGTCAACTGACATGTCCTTGTCATTTTTAACCTTGTTATACTGCAAACCACCGTAGAACTGATCATCACCACCAAAATGATAAAGGGCTTCGGCAGCGTACTGGTTGTATTTGAAATCATCACCACCAAAAGCAGGTGTTCCTTTAGCCTGTTCTAAAGTACCAAAGAATTCGAGACCATGGAAACGGGTGAAAAGGTTCAGCATCACTGAATTGTCCTCATTTGTAAATCCCGGTGACCAGCGTCCTGAGGCACGGTAGTCGCCCGGAGTAACATCACCGTTTGCTTCAGACTGCGGAACCATGACCATATAAAAACGTGAACCGGCACGGTCGCCTTCATACAGTGATCCAAAATGATTTTGTTTATTGTGGTAACCAGATACGGTTGCCCTAATCCTAAAGTCATCGTTGACCTGTTTATCAATACCAAATTTTCCGTAAACTGCCAGTTCTTCTCCCACATTAATCGGGGTGTATTTACCCGAGTATTTGCTATAGGTTACCAGGTCAGGTCTCAGTGAACCGGTAGTCAGACCGCCCATGAGAAGGAGTCCTGAAGGATTTCTGAACATGATCTCCAATCCGGGGGCAGTTGTAAATGCATCCATGATATAATTACCGACAAAAGCGTTGCTCATTACCTCGGCATTGTCCGAACGTCTGAAATGTTCATCACCATAGTTCAGTTCCATTACACCGACTTTCAATGTCAGATAATTCATAATGTTATCAACAGCTGATGAATTGAAGAAGGGAAGTTGATCCATAATAAGATATCCGCCCTTAACCCATGTGTCAGTGTGATGCTTTGATGACAGGTAGGTTCTCAAATGTACCTCAATACCTCTTGCCAGGAATGCATCAAGGTTTAAATTTGCACTTGGAAGGTTGAGATTGGTACCCAGAGGAACCAGAGTTGAATCAGCTGTATTATCGAGCGCCTGGAATTGCATCGCGAAATCAGCTCCAACATGTACTTTAACTTTTTCAAAAGGTTCGTTATCAATCTGTGGCTGTTCAAACTGCTGTCCGAAAACAGCTCCTGCATACAGTAATAACCCTAATAAAATAGATTGTCTTTTCATAACTTTTTTATTGTGATTAAAATGGTAATTTGTTCAACATATATTTAATTAATACTAAATTGCTTTTAATCAGATCCTTTTAATAGACCCGCAAATTAATCAGCCGGCATAAATTCTAAGGTAAACACAATCGTTACTTCATCTCCGGAACTAATGGTACCAAACATGGCTGTCGGGGGATCCATACCATAATCACTCATCTTAAGTGATTTTGTTCCTGTAACAACGATGTGCCCGCTTCCCAGTACTTTTCCGGAAAAGGAAACCTTAATAGATTTGGTTTCACCCGCCATGCTCAGATTCCCGGTAATTGTACCGTTTACCTGATCGTTGCCGGCATTAATTGAGTTTTGTCCTGTGAAATTGAATTTAATTGTGGGGTTTTTTTCACTTTTGAAGGCATCATGAGCTTTTGAATCCATCATGCTGCTTTCATTACTTACAATTTTTTCAACCGGACAGGAAAAATTCACTGCAGTAACCTTTTGCAGCAAACCATCACTGGTAACTGCTGACATTGTTGCTGATAAACCCTCTGCGTCCATACTCCAGTCATGCAACGTGGAGGTTCCTTTAATTTTTACTGAACTTCCTGACGTTGATAATTTGTATTGCTGCTGACCGAACACCTGAACAGGGGCCAGTATCAACATTAGAATCAATACTTTTTTCATTAATCGTTTCATTTGTTCTCTCTTTTTAAGTAATAATCTGTAATACCGTATATTTCATTTAACATGTCCGGATCTATACTACTTATCCTATTGTTTTGATAGGCCAAAATTATGCCATTTTTTATTTCCAACAAAGAATACTGTTAATCTTTTCACGTTAAAGTTTGTTAATAGTTATCATCATGTTGATATTTAACTATTTACATATGTGATTTAGAATGATTCTTTAATAAAACACATAAATATCAACCTGATAGGGAGCTTCCTATATACTACATAAAGAACCTTGTAATACATTATTAAAAAAAGTGGTTATCGTGTTAATTTTAAAGGGAAGTCAGTTTTAAATGCATAGTTGATTCACGCATTACCTTTAATAAGGTAATATAAGCAGTCCGGACCTAATAGCACAAGCAAACAATATTATTATTATTTGCTATTCAAATTTATTTGTGTAACAACCGTTTAATCATATTGTTTAACAAAATTTTCCCAACAAAACAGTTACTTATAAGTGAGGCTGATGATGAAAATTTAAAATCTGAAATACCAGGCACTCACATCCATCATCTTTTAAGCAAATTTTAAGAATACGCAAAGCAAATATTAAGTATAAGGGTTGTTTCTTTGTCTTTGAAATTATTAATTAAAAAAGAAAGAGCTATGATTGATACAACACATATTCACCCGATACTGGTGCATTTTCCGATTGCACTGCTGATTGTAGGATTTTTATTTGATATTGCCGGATTATTCATTCAAAAAGAGTTTTTTTCCAAAACAGGCTTTTATTTATTAATTTTAGGAACCATTGGTGTAATAGCCGCATACTTTACCGGTAATCTTGCCGGTGGAGGAATAACCGAACAGGGAATGTTAAAAGATGCGCTGGAAACACATGAAGAAGCAGCAGAACTGACGATCTGGCTGGTTAGTATTACAGCCGTTTCCCGTGTTTTGCTTGTGCTGTTAAGAAAATACAAAGGTCCGTTAAAAGCAACGGTTTTGGTATTGTTTTTCGCCAGTGTACTGGCAATAGGAAGAACGGGATACTATGGTGGTGAACTGGTATACAAACATGCAGCCGGTGTTCAGTTAAATCTTGGTTTCGGATTACCAGCTGAAGATGAATAATTGAAATTATATGAGGATATTGATTATTGAAGATGAACCGGGTATTGCTAATTTTTTGAAAGAAGGGCTTGAAGAAGAATCTTATGCTGCAGATGTTTCTCATGCGGGTAATGAAGGACTCGAGATGGCCCTGCAAAATGAAGGTGATTACGACCTGTTGCTTATAGACTGGATGATTCCGGGAATTAGTGGTATTGAAGTTTGCCGGCAAATCAGAAAATCGGGATCAGAGGTGCCCATCATCCTGCTTACGGCAAGAGATACTACTGAAGATACGGTATTTGGCCTTGAAATGGGAGCCAATGATTATATAAAAAAGCCTTTCTCGTTCGAAGAGTTACTGGCAAGGATCAGGGTACAACTCAGAGAAAAGAATACTGATCATGCTGAACTGGGAGCTGGCGACCTGATCATGAACCTGAATACACATGAAGTTTTAGTTGGTGACAGATCAGTTACACTTACTCAGAAAGAATTCGCCCTGCTGGAATTTCTGCTTCGCAATAAAGGAAAGGTTTGTACGCGTACCCGGATCATCGAACATGTTTGGGACATTCATTTTGATTATAATACATCTGTCATTGATGTTTACATTAACGCACTTCGTAAAAAGCTGGTGAGCA
>DASQZP010000977.1:0-3944 GCA_035638655.1 Bacteroidales bacterium | reverse complement strand
TTTGTCATTACTCAATATAATAATTTTTCAAAATATATTTAAACAAAATTAGGATGACAGTCTTAAGGAAATCTAAAGATCACCTCAAACGTATGTTTCTTATCCGAATAGCTATAATGCAATTTCCAACCGAGGGTAACGGCAATTTGCTGTGCAATAGCCAGTCCGAGACCGGTGGAAGAATTTCCGTTCCCTTTTTTAAAACGCATAAAAAGCTGATCTTCCGGAAACGGCAACGGTGAACCGGCATTTCTGAAAATGAGCCTTCCCCTGCTCAGTGAAATTTCGGCCTTGCCTTTTTCAGGTGTATAACGGATCATATTTGACAATAAATTGGAAATTAATATTTCTGATAGTTCCAGGTTTCCGCGAACGTTAGAATGTTCATTTAATTCGGTTTTAAGTAAAATTTTTTTTGAAGCAAATAAACTGTCTAATTCATCTACCTGCTTCTTTATCAGAGAAGAAAGATCAATTACTTCGTTTGTCTCGAACTGCTTATTTTCCATCTTGGTAAGCAACAATAAATTACGGTTTAACCTGGAAAGACGTTTTGCAGCCTGGCGGGATTTATCAATATTCTTTGCCATCTTTTCATCCAGTGCAGGATGCTGACTTAATGAGTCCAAACCGGAATGAATAACTGAAAGGGGAGTTTGGATCTCATGTGATGCATTTTCAGTAAATTCACGCAGGGAATTATAATCGCTCTTTATACGGTAAATAAGCTCTTCCAGGGCAGTATTTAATTCATTAAATTCATCAATATCCGAACTTTCAAAATGAGGAACATTACTGTTCTTTAGTGAAAATCCCCTTATTATTTCCATAGTATTTAAGAAAGGTCGCCATATCTTATGGTTTATTCTTTTATTGATCAGATAATTTACAAGTAGCAGTACAAAGGCAGCACCAATGAATATCACAAAAACAGTAAGGAACAGTTCATCCCATTCCATTCTCGAAGTTATAACACTTATTTCATATGATTGCCCGTTTATTTTAGTTTTCATATACAGTTTCCGGTAAACTTCCATTTCTCCTTCATGGTGATTAAAAATGAGTGTATCGGAATAAACCGGGGCAAGGGGAGTTTCAGTATCCGGGGATATTTGGATATATGGATCATTGGGCCAGATACCTTTTTCTGCATTTTGAACAATTCTTTCAGCTTGTTGCATAAGCTGTTCTTCAATCTCCTGACTCATTATTTTGTGTAGGATCAGGTACAGGAGAATTCCGGCAGTCAGCAATGTACCAAAAGTAAAAAACAGACTAATACGGTTTGTTTTCTGGAGTAATTTCATCATTCGGTAAATTTATAGCCCATTCCATATACGGTTTTGATATAATCAGCACAACCTGCTGCTGTTAGTTTTTTGCGCAGGTTATTCATGTGCACATACACAAAATCATAATTATCAGCCATGTCATAATCATCGCCCCAAAGGTGTTCTGCAATACCCTGCTTGCTGATTACCCGCTTTTTGTTTACCAACAAATAGAGTAGCAGATCGTACTCTTTTTTGGTCAGTACGACAGGTTGCTCATGAACAAAAACCTCTCTTCCGGAAGGATCTATCACTATTTCGTTGAATACAAGCTGTTGGTTTCCTTGCTGGTTTTTTCTGCGGATCAGCGCCTGAATACGTGCATTAAGCTCTTCAAGATGAAAAGGCTTGGTGATGTAATCATCAGCACCGAGGTTGAGACCGTCAATCTTGTCATCCAGAGAATCTTTGGCTGAAATAATTAGCACCCCGGCATCCTGATTTTCCTTTTTCAACTGTCTGAGCAAATCCAGTCCGCTGCCACCGGGAAGCATCAGATCAAGCAAAATAACGTCATAATCATACATGAAAAGCTTTTCCGAAGCCTGGTCAAATGTGGCTGCCTTTTCACATAGAAAACCCTGTGCTGTAAGAAATTCCGTCATTCCCTCCATCAATACCGTTTCATCTTCAATTATCAGCAATTTCATAACAGGCAATATTACTTATGAAATCTAAAGATTTTTTAAAGATAGGAAAAGAATCTTGCGAACTGAATCCTTACCTTCGGACAGTATGAGTGCCTGGTGAGGTCAGGATCCGGAATAATAAAAGTAACAAAGTGACAAAGTAACAAGGTAACAGAGGAGCTTTACGTTTTCAATAAACTACGGACTTTCCAATTTAAAATGTGAAGCACCTAGAAATAAGCAGTATACGATCTCTATAATTCCACCAGCATTTTGCCCGTATTTTTCCCCTCAAACAGTCCGATAAAAGTTTCCGGTAATTTTTCAAATCCTTTCACAATGGTTTGGTGGTATTTCAGTTTTCCCTCATTCAGCCAGGCCGCCAGTTGCTGCATTCCTTCCGGGAAGCGCCGGGCGTATTCCCGCACGATAAATCCCTGCATTTGTGCACTGCTTTTAAGCAGCAATGGCTGTATACGCGGACCCGTTGGTTGTGTTGTGCTGTTGTACAGAGAAATCTGGCCGCAGATGATAATTCTTGCATGCTTATTGATCAGCGACAGAACAGCATCAGAAATCTCCCCTCCTACGTTGTCAAAGTAAACATCTACTCCGTTTGGACAGGCAGATGCAAGTGCTTCAGCAATATTGCCGGTATTTTTGTAATTAATGGCTTCATCCACACCAATTTCATTTTTCAGGTAGCTGATCTTCTCTTCCGATCCGGCAATACCCACTACCCGGCACCCTTTGATACGGGCAATCTGGCTAACTGCAAGCCCCACTGCTCCAGCGGCTCCTGAGACCACGACCGTCTCCCCTTCTCTGGGTTCTCCAATTTCGTTCAGTCCAAAATAAGCTGTGAGCCCGGGCATACCAAGAATACCAAGGTAATAACCCAAAGGTGCCAGGTCTTTATCAACCTTAGTCAGTTCATCCCCTGAAATATTTTGTATTTCCTGCCATGGCATATTGCCCAGCACAAAATCCCCTTTTTTCAGGTCAGGATAACGACTTTCCACTACTTCGCCTACTACCCCGCCTGCCATGGGAGTGTTTAACTCAAAACCAGCAGTGTAAGATTTGGCACTGCTCATGCGTCCGCGCATATACGGATCAACCGATATATACTTTGCTTTCACCTTTGCTTCACCGTCCTTTAGTTCCGGAACTGAAGTCTCTTTTATCTCAAAATCTGTTGTTTTGGGCATGCCTTCCGGCCTTGATTTGAAAACTATCTGTCTGTTCATATCATAATTTATTAGTAATAAATCTATTATTTTTCTCTTGTTTGAGATATTACAAGTGCGTTACTTAAATGTTCAAAAGAACAATCAATTTCTATTTTACTGATCAACTCAAATATCTGATATATTTTGCTTTTAATTATAAAGGAGGGTATACTATTTTTATACAATCAATATTCATTGAAAGTATTAGTTGTTATTATAAAAACATAAATAAGATATAATAATCCTAAAATCCCTTAATCTATTGTAAATGGATGTTTATGCATTAAGAATTTCTGATTCATCAAACAAATTTGACTTTACTAATTAAATATATGAAATTTATAATATAAGATGTCGATGTCTTTTATTATTAAGTTCTTAATATTAATTTAAAAAGTTTGGCTATGAAAAATTTTACGTTACATTTATTGCTTAAAGCAGTCATACCAAGTATGCTGTTTATGTTGACTTTTTCTTCTACTGTCTCTGCACAAGCCCTGCTGCTAGATCCTTTGACCCAACCCCAATTTGTAAATCCACTTCCTGTTCCCGGTGTGATAGATGCAACAAATGGCGGTACTTTCACTATTACAATGACAGAGTTTACACAGGATCTTGGTCTGGTTGATCCTGTTGATTTGGCAACTCCTCTCTTAACAAAGGTGTGGGGATATAACAATACATATCCCGGTCCAACAATCAGAGCTATGAAAGACGTACCTGTTAATGTTTTCTGGCTAAACAATCTGGTT
>DASQZP010000976.1:0-2051 GCA_035638655.1 Bacteroidales bacterium | reverse complement strand
CTCAACCAGTCCACCTGTTCCGTTAATAATCGCCACGTCACCTGCCCTGATTTGATTTTCCAGTAAAATAAAAAAACCTGAAATGAAATCACGCACAAGTTCCTGTGCACCAAATCCTACTGCCAGTCCGAGAATTCCGGCGCCAGCCAGGATAGGACCAATATCAATACCCAGCTTTTTCAGCAGTATCATCAGGAAGACTGACCACAGGATAATCTTGCCAAGACCATGTAAAATCCCCATCAGGGTATTTATCCGTTTCTCAGTCTCTGCAATGTTATCAGGATCATGTTTACCAGCCCGCTGTACAACTATCCTATGCATTTTATGGATGAGCATTTTCACTATTTTCAGGGAAATGATCAATACAACGATCAGTAATACGATGGAAGGTACAACCGTGAGTACCCATTCCCCTGCCTTATGTAAAAAGTCAATCCAAAAATTTTGTGTGAAATATTGATTCATATTCTCAGGTTTATTTAGTGTCTGTCCATAATAATGTAAATAACACTTCCCCTTCACTTTTGTTTGAAATACATTTGTAATCAGACATAAAAAATAAATATCCTGCAGAAACAGTTTACTTCTTTGTGCTTAATGTATCAATAATTTCTTCGAGTCTGGTTATCCGTTTTTCCAACATGTCAATTCTGGAAGTTAGTTTGTTTTCTATTTCCACTGCCATTTGCTTTGTGCGGAGAATATCGTCCTGAAACTGTTGCATAATAGACTAATTTTTTTATTGTTCAGGTCAAATATAGCTGAAAATTCTATTATTTGCTTTTCAGAGTAAACTCAATTTTCAGAAAATAAGCATACCAGGGTTTTGAATAATTTCAGGGCAAATCGCTTTTTTACTAAATAAAAGGCCGGTCATGCTAAACTGACCGGCCTGGTTATCATCAGTTTACTACACTAAGTAGCTTTATTTACACTCCCGACACAACAACATCTTCAAACACCATGCTCGGTGTTAACCAATTGCTATATTTCCAGGGATCATTCCCCAACGCAATTAATTTTTTCCAGAATGTAAGGTGATTACCGGCAATATTCATTTCGGCTATGGATTGAACCGGTTGACCGTTTTCAAACAGTTTGCCGATAATACCCACTGAAAAATCACCTGTAGCCTCATTGGAATTACCACCTATAAAACCTGTAATTAAAATGCCTCTTCCGAGATTTTTCATCAAATCGCTGACAGGTTGTTGTCCCGGTTGAATTACAAGATTTGAAGTTCCCCCTGTCGTAGGTTCACAATTGAGTTTGCGACTGTAATACCAGTCGATCAAATAATTTTCCAGGCGTCCTTCATTTACAAGCATCATAGGTTTCGTCGGCAGGCCGTCCCCATCATAAAGCCGGCTCCCAAATCCCCGAGGAATAAAAGGATTATCCTGAAGAGACAGTTTATTACTGGCTATCATTTTTCCTTTCATACCAGCGAGAAATGAACGCTTTTGCTGGATATTTCCGCCATAAAAACCACTCAATAAGCCCCAGACCACATTGCTTCCCACCCTGTTTTCAACAATAATGGGTAATGTTTCAGTAGGCAGTTTTTTGGCACCCAACAAATCCAGTGTTTTTATTGCTGCCATTTTACCTGTATCTCTGGCCGATGGCAAATCTTCCATCTGTCTGCAACCAACCCAGTGATATCCGTTCGGTCGTCTGTCTCCTTCATCACGGGCAGTCATGCTGGCACCTGTCCAACAACTGGTAGCACGGTTGCTGCCTTCAAATCCCTGACTGTTCATTACCACTTCTTCCCAGCTATCATCACTTATTCCGGCTTCCACCGACACCACCCTGTCTCCACCCTCGTCCAGACAGGCATCTTCTATTTCCTTTGCAATTTTGTGTCTTTTCTCAGGTGACAAAGCTGCCATATTCCCATCATATATTTGCAGGTCAATATCCTTTTTGCCTTCATAATAAGCAGGCTCAGGAATAGATCGGTAAGGGTCTTCTTCAACAAATTTTGTGTTTCTGACAGCTCTCTCAATAAACTTCTCGAGTTCAGGTTTACGCAGATCGGGGGT
>DASQZP010000975.1:0-2006 GCA_035638655.1 Bacteroidales bacterium | reverse complement strand
TTTGATTTATTGATATTTAGTTGTATTGCTTTTTCTCATTAAATAATGGCTAAAAAAGAGGTTAGCACAAAAACTCAACTGTTTTACGACCAGTAGGAGGATTGTGGGTAACGGTTGGTACAAGTGGAGTGCGGGACTTTGAAAAGCTTCATTGTCAAGCTGCCACTGAGCCAAGCCGGCTTTTTATTAAACATTATTTTTAAAACCGTCATCCGTCAAAGACGGATTGGCGGAAGCTGAACAGGGCGAAAACGCTGGAATACCACGCCCGCCCGCATTACATTTGTACTTTGTTACAAACTGGCTTTTCTTTTTAGGAATTTATTTTTCATATTTCCATGGATTTTATTTGGTCAAAGCATCAGCAAGATATACTCTTTTGCAATTTTTGGTCAAGCGTTGGCTTGTGTGAATTGGAAATGTGTATGTCTGTGGGGGTGTCTATTCAATTCGATTACAAAAGCAAATCATTTTCTTTAATTTATTAATATTTCTGTAATTCTTTTCCATTCCAAACCTGACAATGATGATTTTTTTGGTTTTAAATTATCCCAATCTGAATTACCTAATTCTTTTATTATTGTTCTTATTTTATTCAATGAATATGTTGAAATGTCATTTTCAATAACTTGTGAAAGCGAACTTGTTAAAACCCTTGGAATGCCAATCATTCTTAAAGCTAAGGATTTTGCATTATTTACTCCATAATATGCATATGAAGGGACATATGTGTCTTTTATTTCTGCTTCGTTTCCTTTAACAATACCTTCCAAGGCACTTAAACCCCAAGATGATTTGAACCTAATATCATTCATTTTAGAAACAAAATCATTTATTCTTTCATTGTCTGATAAAGATTTAAAATAGGGATGGATATTAGACATAGTTTCAAAATTATCTCCATTAACCCAAGAAATAAGAATTTTAGCAATTATTTCAGGATTAAACGGGGCTTTATCCGAATCTGTTCCAATTTTTGTCTCCCTTAAAGCTGCAATCACTTCAATTTTTTCAGTTAAATTATTAGGATTATTTCTATCAAAAATACTATCTGGGTTCCAACTGTTTAAATCAGAAATATTTGGATTTAATGATTTCTGCTTCATCACATTTAAAACAGAAGGAACAGAAAAACCTGTTTTATCTGCAAAAGATAAAACACCTATCTTTTCGCCATATTTATCTTGAAGATATGTGTATATAGCTTTACAAACTTGAATGAACTTCTCCTTTTTATCGTAAGAATCTAATTTGTAATATTCAAAACTGTCTTTAAATAAATCTTCAATTTCACTGGCATAGGCAGCATGACCACCAACAGAAATAATATGAATAAAATACTGAATTAAAGGTGCAATTGAATTATAGTAGTTATTAAATGGAATATTAATTTGATTATTTTCTATTGACGAAATTATTTCATTTGCATTAACAAATAATTCGGACAATACACTTACTAATTCATCAGTACTTTGCGCAATAAAAGTTTTAGCATTATTAATATTTGATTCACTATTGAAGGGCAAAATTATTTTACCAAAATTATCAACAAGTGTACGACCAGCTCTTCCAGAAATGTTCCAAAAATCATCTGATGATAGATTTCTCTTGCCTTTACTTTGGCTACCTTTTCTATAATCATCAAAAAATACAGAAGAAATTGGAAAGTTTACCCCTTCTGCAACCGTTGTTGTTGAACATACATAATTAATTTTCTTTTCTCTAATTAAATATTCAAGCAAAAGCTTTGTTTCATCAGAAATGCCTGAATGATGAGTACAAATTCCTTTCTTTAATACTTTTGTTAATGTTGTTTCTCTACCAATCTCATCGTCGATAAATTTGCGAACCAAATTAATTTCATCTGAAACATTCTTGTCCGGAATATGATTGTATATAAATTCTGCACGTGTGTCAGCAGTTTTTTTCCCCCAACACAACACTAATTGTGTTTTATCTTTTTTAGCAAAATGATTTATTGAAAATTCTAAAATACGTTCTTTTGG
>DASQZP010000974.1:0-5455 GCA_035638655.1 Bacteroidales bacterium | reverse complement strand
GCATTGGCCAATCACCTGCGCGAAAACTACCCGGAAATAAAAGATGCCGTACTCCTGACTGAAGCCTGGGGAGAATTTCTGTCTGCTTCCCATATAAGACCATTCTTTGAAGAAAAGGGCTACTATGCTGAACAGAATATTTTTGATATTTTCGATTACGATTTTATTGCCGGTGACAAAGAAAAGGCGCTGACTGATCCATACTCCATTGTGCTTTCTGACAAACTTGCCGCTAAACTTTTTCCGGAAGGAAATGCACTGGGCAATTATGTGAAACTGGAAAAAAAGTATGACCTGAAGGTAACAGGTGTTTATCATGAACTGCCCTACAATTCTTCGATCAGGCCCTCCTATATCATTTCATTTGGACTATACGAAAAATCCAATAACCGGGAAAATGTGTTCTCTAACTGGACCAGTTTTGCATTCCAGACGTATGTTTTGCTGAAAAAAGATGCAGATGTCAGGGCCCTTGACAATAAAATTATTCACTTAATGGATGAACATGGTAATGATAAAGGATTATATGAATCATACCTGTTGCCTCTAAGTAAGGTTTACCTGAATTCTTCTCCTTCCAGCTCCGATTATATGGTAGCCATATTTTTATATGGATTGATCGCGATATTTATCCTCTTGCTTGCGTCGGTCAATTTTGTGAATCTCACTACAGCCAACTCTTCTACCAGGGCAAGGGAAATAGGGGTTAAAAAAGTTTGCGGAAGCAGCAGGAGCGCACTTATTAGTCAGTTTCTCGGAGAATCAGTAGTTATTTCTTTGCTGTCCATGAACCTGGCCTTCGTAATTGTCGAATTATTTCTGCCCGTTTTCAACAACATTATAGGTCGTCAGCTGGACTTTTCCATACATGAACATCCTGTATTTGCGCTGATATTACTGGGTATAGCTGTCGTTGTAGGATTGATTTCCGGAATCTATCCGGCTCTCTATCTTTCTTCTTTCAAAACCATTGAAGTACTGAAAAGTAACCCAATGAAGGTCCGGGGAGGCAAAGTAGGTCTACGCAAGATACTGGTCACTCTGCAATTATTCATCTCTGTTTTCCTTATTATTTCTACATTAATGGTATTGAAGCAGATACATCACATGATGAGCCTTGATCTTGGCTTCAACATCGAGAATATTTTATATTCCCGGTTCAGATCAGAAAAACAGGATGGGAATATCAGTGACCTTCGCAACCGCCTGCTCAGAATCCCAAATGTTCAGGATGTTTCAATTTCAACCACCGTTCCTTTTGGAGGTAACGAGGGGAGGAATATCAATTGGGAAGGCTCAGGAGAAGAAAAGATCAATACACGAATCAACTGGGTAGATGACCATTTTATAAATACATTAAAGATGAAGATCGTGCAGGGAAGAAATTTCCTTCCCGGAGAAGAGAGTGGTGAAAACGAATGCATTATTAATCAGACAGCCGCCAAAATATTTGGCTGGAAGGATCCAATCGGTAAGAAACTTTACAACAACCAGTACAGGGTGGTGGGAGTAGTGAAGGATTTTTATTATCAGGATATGCATAACAAAATCAAACCTTTCGTGCTGCTAAGACATTCCGGGATTGTAACAGGAAATAACATTTACAGCATACGTATTTCTCCTGATAATATGCTACATACTAGAAAAGAGCTCATACAGGTGTTTGATGACTATTTCCCGGATGATGCTTTTGAGTTCGGCTTTTTGAACGACCAGATCTATCATGATTTCTCATGGGAAGCATGGGGTACGTTGAATAAAACCTTCCAGTTTTTCAGTATGCTGGCTATTTTAATTTCAGCAATTGGTTTGTTTGGATTAATCTCTTTTACTGCCAAAAGGCGGGTGAAAGAAATGGGGATCCGGAAGGTATTTGGCTCACAACCATCGCAGATCTACTTTTTGCTGGCCAGGGAATATTTGCCGTTGCTCCTTGTTTCGCTCATTCTGGGTTCAGCAGCAGCGTTGGTAATGCATCGCTACCTTCCCGGAGCCTATGTTTACCATACCCGATTGTTTGAATTTATCATTGCCTGGATCATTACCATTGTCATCGTATTTCTAACCATTAGTTACCAGGCGTTAAGAGTGGCAAGGAGTAATCCGGTGGACAGCCTGCGGTATGAATAAACGGGTTTTGAGGATTAGTTGAGAAATAAACAATTTATGCTTTATTGCATCACATGATTTTAGGTGAATTCTTGTTTTTTAATGCAGAGACTGCTACATTTGACTATCTGTCTGGAACATAATATTCTTGACTGATAATGGGGTAAATTTTAATTTTCTAATACTTAAAAACATGATGATGAAAAGAACACATTTCCTGTTTCACTGTGTAGTCGCATCGGCTATACTAATTATCCTTGCATCCTGTTCAGTCAGGAAAACTATTGAACTCTCCCTGACACAAGCAACCGATAATGTATCTCTTTTTGCTCCCGGACTGATCTCTACTTCGGGAAACGAGCGCGACATGGCCATCTCACCTGAAGGGAATGGGATTTTCTATTCCCTTTCTACACCTGATAATAAAATGGGGGCGCTGATCCATCTGAAAAAACAAGGCAAAAAATGGTCCGCTCCTGAGGTCGTATCATTTTCCGGAACTTATCGCGATATCGAACCCTTTTTCTCTCCTGACGGGCGGAAACTTTTTTTTGCATCCAATCGTCCCTTGTATGAAGGTGACAATTCCATTGATTATAATATCTGGTATGTGATGAAAGAGGAAGATGACTGGGGCTACCCGGCACCGGTTGGTGAAATAATTAATACAGATGCCGATGAATTTTTCCCTGCTGTGGGAGCAAGTGGCAACCTCTATTTTACTGCAGCCTACCAAGACAGCAAGGGTTATGAAGACATCTACATGAGTCGTTTGACAACGACAGGATATCAGCAACCTGTTTCCCTGGACTCTGCAGTTAATTCCCCCCTTTATGAATTCAATGCATGGGTTTCTCCAAAAGAAGATATGATCATCTTCACCTCTTATGGCCGGGAAGATGACATGGGAGGAGGAGACCTTTATATCAGCCGGAAAAATAATACAGGAAACTGGTTACCTGCTGAACATATGCGACCGGGTATCAATTCATCCTCACTTGATTACTGTCCTTTTATGGATATAGCAAACCAGAATCTTTATTTCACCAGTAAACGGGGAATCAATTCTGACACAGTGAAATTACCGGTGGGAATTGAAACACTAAGACAAATTTCGAACGGAATCCTTAACGGGTTCGGAAATATCTACTTAGTAAAGCTTTAGAGCTCTATACAATGGAATTGATAAAAAAACCATTCCATATGCACCCATTATTCTAATTTCGTTATACTCAATGGGTATTTCCACGGATAAGGTTTACTGTAAATTTCAGCACACTATCAATTCCATTATTTTCATTTTGCAGGGAATTCTGAATGATATAATCAGGAATAACTCCATGGCGGTTATCTTTTCCGCAGGCATTATAAAATTTCTTATAGGAGACTTTCATTCCGATTTTTGTTTCTGGCAACCGGAAAAAGTAGAGATCACCAAAGCTTACTGTCAAACCACCGGTTTCAGTACCTATGATTTTGCCGGCATTGAAACATTTAAATGCAGACGTAAACATACTGGCACTGGAAAAGGTATGTCCACTGGTCAGCAAATAAATATCTCCGTTAAAACGAAGGGGGTTTTGACGAAGAGGGGTTCTGTCAATACTCCCGAAATTATAGAGGGTTACGGGTATTCTTTTACTTGAATCTACCCAGTTTAGAATACCTCTTTTTAGAAGTTCACTGCTAATCTTCACCATGCATGAGTCACACATTGTGAAACTGGTTTTTGAGATGTATTGCATCAGTTCATCTCCCAGCATAGAATTCCCTCCTCCGTTATTACGAATATCAATTATCAAATGCTTTATTTGATGATCTTTAATATATGTGAATGTTGAATCCAGAAATACCCGAAACCTGCCGGGGTTGGAAAATGCATTGAAAGCAATATAGCCGATATTGTTTTCAATGGTTTTATAACTGTAATTTTTTATCATATCCTGGTAGTCAGACATATACATAATCCGGGAGATTAGTCCTTCTGAAGTATGCACTATCCTTGATAATCTTTGGTAACAAAGATCTTATTCCCAACAATTATGAGCCTTAGTGGTAATATCTTTCTGAACAAACCACTTCCGCGGAGAGTGTAAATGTTATTCCACCGACAACCGGTATGGCCGTCATGCACTGGTGCAAATACTTCGCTAAATACCCTATAAGCTCCTGCTTCAGATATTTTTTCCGGTAATGTATTTTCAATAGAATCAGTATGAGCGGTAAGATCAGCTTTGCTGATCATCGCAAACAGATCAGGGTGGACATCCTCCATCACCCCGGCAGTATAATTAATATCATGAATAACCTTGTCGCGTTTAAAGTATCGCGGATATACTGACCAAAAAACAAAAATTAACAGAAGAAGTTGCATCACCAAAGCAGTCCTCAATGCGCCAGAAAGAACATCTTTGTATTTGTTTTTTTAGATACAAGGTATAACTCTACACCCTAAACTCTTAACCCTCTCTTACGAATAATATTCCCAGCTATCATCATCTTTATCTGAAATTTGAGATTTTCCCATATCTATGACAGAACCACTGCTTTTTTGAGGTGCAGTATTCTTGCTTACTTTAGGTGAACTATTTGTGACTTTTGGCCGTGCCGGTGAAGAAAAAGACTTAAGACTGCTCTCACCCACTTTGAAATACGCCACCAGTTCTTTGAGCTGATCAGCCTGACTGGCCAGTTCTTCTGAGTTGGTAGCCAGTTCTTCCGAAGCAGCAGCATTTTGCTGAGTGATGTTATTAAGCTGTTGAATGGCATTATTTACCTGGCTTGCTCCACTATTCTGTTCTATACTTGTGGCAGTAATTTCCTGAATCAAACGGGCGGTCTTCTGAATTTCCGGAACCAGCTCTGACAGTTGAGTACCGGCCTGTTCTGATACCTTTACCCCTGCAGCAGAAAGTTCACTGATCTCTCCTGCTGCTACCTTGCTTCTTTCAGCCAGCTTACGCACCTCAGCTGCTACCACTGCAAATCCTTTACCATACTCTCCGGCCCTGGCAGCCTCCACAGCTGCATTCAGTGCCAGGATATTCGTCTGGAAAGCAATATCATCAATGATCCTGATCTTTTCAGCGATATCTTTCATCGCAGAAACAGAGGTTTGTGTTGATTCATAACCATGCTGTATGCCTTCAGCCGCCTTACTGGCTATTTGTTCGGTCTGCTCAGCATTTTCCGTATTCTGCTGAATGCTGGAGGCCATCTCTTCCATCGAGGAGGAAGCTTCCTCTGTTGAAGATGCCTGCTCATTGGCTCCCTGTGATAACTGTTGTGATCCGGAGCTTATCTCATCACTGGCGGCAGCAATATTATCAGTACCTTTCATAATATT
>DASQZP010000973.1:0-2006 GCA_035638655.1 Bacteroidales bacterium | reverse complement strand
TATTACCCTTATGGGTGGCCCTCCTTACGATACAATCTATATGGTTGGAGACGCTACTCCGAATGGCTGGGACATTACCAGTGCTACGCCGCTTATCCAAAACCAGGATAATCTCTTCCAGTTCACCTGGGACGGCGTATTAGTCCCCGGAGATTTCAAATTTCCGGTTAACAGAAATAGTGACTGGAATCAGGATATGTTCATGAAAGATCCCAACGACAGCTCAAAAATATACCTGCATAAAGGTGGTGATCCGGACGACAGCAAATGGACAATATACGAAAGCGGATGGTACCATATCATGCTGGATCTTTCAGCATATACCATTTCATACAAGCCGCTGGAACTTTATATGGTTGGATCAGCAACTCCTGCCGGATGGGATATTGAAAATGCCGTCAAACTTGAGCAGGATCCTGATGAACCCTATATTTTCACTTACAACGGCCCAATGGTTGCCGGGGAATTTAAATTTCCGGTAAACCGGAACAGCGACTGGGGCCAGGATATGTACATGAGGACAGACGATACCCATATGTATCTGCACCATGGCGGCGCCAGTGACGATAATAAATGGAATATTACAACAGATGGTGACTATATTATCACCCTCAATGTTAAGGATCTGACTATTGATATTCAAATGCAATAAATATTGGTTTAGAGTAGTCAGAATGGTTAAGGGAAGGACAAGCAATCAAGCTGTTGTCCTTCCCGACACCTCTCTGATACAATCAAGAAAACCCAACAGTTTTTCATTCCTCAAATAAGTAATTTCTTTAAACATGCGGATGCTGATTTATTTTATCTCTGTCATACTTTTTGTTACCGGCTGTAAAAAGGATAATCCTCCTGTTTATACTCCTCCGGCCATAACCACAGTAAATATTTCCACTGATAAAGCCAGTTACAAACCTGGAGAAACGGTTACCTTTACCATTGACCGTGTAATTCCGCCAACGATGAAGGTGAGATACCGTAAGCTGGATGAAAAACTGGATGAAATCAGTCCGGAAGGAAAATCATGGACCTGGCAGCCTCCAACTGATGATTTCACCGGTTACCTGGTTGATCTTTATGAAGTGGTTGACGGGAAAGAAAAAATTTATAGCAGCATTGCTGTGGATGTTTCTTCCAACTGGACAAGGTTTCCCCGTTACGGTTTTCTTTCTTCTTATCCGCAGTTGACCAGCGATGAAACAGAACAGGTGATCAGTAACCTGAACAGGTACCACATCAACGGGCTTCAGTTTTACGACTGGCAATACGAACATCATCATCCGCTGGCCGGCACACCCGCCAATCCCCGAAGTGAATGGAAAGACATTGCCAACAGAGATATCTATCTGAACACATTGAAGCAGTATATCGAAGAGGCACATAGCCATAACATGAATGCCATGTTTTATAATCTGGCCTATGGCGCATTACAGAATGCTGAAAATGATGGTATTGAAGCATCATGGTATATGTATACCGATCAGAATCATGGTAACAGGGATGTTTTCTATCTGCCCGATCCGCCGTTCAAAAGCAATATTTACCTGATGGATCCGGCAAATACTCACTGGCAGCAATATATAGCCGGAGCCAACAAGGATGTATACGATGTAATGGATTTTGACGGGTACCATATCGATCAGCTCGGAAACCGCAACAAATCTCTGTACACTTACACAGGTGAACAGATCAGTCTGAACAAAACATTTGAACCTTTTATTGAAAGAATGAAAAATGAATCTCCTGACAAACGGCTGGTGATGAATGCAGTCAACCAGTATGCCCAGCAGGAGATTGCTGCTTCTCCGGTTGATTTCCTGTATACTGAAGTATGGGGACCCAATGATGAATACAAAGACCTGGCACAAATCATACTGGACAACAATGCACTCAGCAACGGTACAAAACAAACGGTACTGGCTGCCTATATGGATTACGACCTGGCTAACTCCGCCGGATATTTCAATACTCCCGGAGTACTGCTCACCGATGCTGTTATTTTTGCA
>DASQZP010000972.1:0-3596 GCA_035638655.1 Bacteroidales bacterium | reverse complement strand
CCTGTTCTTTAGACAGCGTAATGGTTTGAGCATTTACTTGTAATGCGATGAAGAAGAGTAATCCAACAATAGTAATTCGCGCTGTATTTATCATTTTTCGAAGACTTTAAAATAGTTTATCATTATCCAGATGCATGTATCAGTATTTTTTAATTTCCGATGTATATAAAGCATAATCGGGATTCCACATTGTAAGCATTAGAATGTTTTAGATGACATTGTATGTCTGCAATTCCGACGATTTATTTTTATCTGCAGAATCCATTAGCCGTCAACTTTAGGGGGCCATCCAAATCATTCGGCCGGCACACTTTTGGCTCTGGCATAAAACTGAGAATGCTAGAGGGATTGAATAAAGATATATCCCTCAATGAATGTTTTCTCAAACCTCTGTGGTTTCCATTCTCTTTCCCGGAAAAATTACCTGAATGCGGGTATTCCTTTGAAAATCCGTTTGAAATTGCCTAAATAAAATCTTCCCTCATAGGACTAAAAACATCGATCAGCGCGCCTTCCTCAAGTGCAACCACGCCATGTTCCTTATCGGGTGAAGCATAAAATCCGTCACCTGCTTTCAATACTTCTGTTTTATCTCCGATAGAAACCTCAAAAGTTCCTTTTTGTACGTATGTTACCTGACTGTGTCTGTGGGAATGCCTGGAACCAACAGCCCCTTTTTCAAATTCGACGATGACCATCATGATGTTATCATCGGTACCATAAATTTTCCTGCTTATACCTCCTCCAAGGTCTTGTGTGCGAACTTCGGCTTGTTTAAAAAATTCCATCAGATGTTGTTTAAAATTTTGTACGATTATATAATGCGTAATCCGGCGGAATGTTGTCCAGCCGGATCCGTTATAATTATCGCACTAAGATAAATACTTTTTAAATCCTGTTCTAAACATTTACCGGAAAATCCCGGCATCATTGAACGTCTCCTTCCGAAAGAACGTGGGTTTATGTTCCCGGGAAAGCATGAGAAACCGGGGCAGGAATGTACAAAAATGCAGCAGGACAATCGCTTTCCCAAAAAAGATGCATTTTACCTAAACGACTAAAATATAAAGGAGTAATCAATCTGATGAAATGATATCAGCCAGCTGAAAATCCGGGAAAATTATATTCGGGATAGCAGGTTTTCAAATTATGGTTATATTCGTTGGTCAAAAAAGACATTTACATCACTTAAAGAATAACAGAGCAATGCTAACAGGAAGAGAAAATATGTTCAGGAAATTATCTATCAGTTCTTTGATTCTTTTAACCATGCTTATGGCTGCCTGCACTAATACATCGAAAAGTGACAATCAGCAGAAAGAACAAAGCAATGACGTTTTGCCCTATATCAAGGAAACAAACGGAGTAAAACAGTTAATTGTAGATGGTTCACCCTTTATTATGATTGCCGGTGAGGTGATGAACTCCTCCTCCTCGAGCATTGAATACATGCAACCCGTTTGGCAACAGTTAAAAAAGTTGCATGTAAATACGGTTCTTTTGCCAATCACATGGCAACAATTCGAACCGGTGGAAGGTGCGTTTGACTATACTCTTATTGACAGTCTTATAGAAAATGCCCATAGAAACAATTTACACATGGTTGTTTTGTGGTTTGGAAGCTGGAAAAATACAAGGTCCGATTACGCTCCTGACTGGGTTAAGATGAATTGGGAGCGGTTTCCCAGAATGCGGGGTAAAGACGGCGAAATTAAACGCGCTGTTGCTAATTTTAGCGATAAAGCCCTGGAGGCCGACAAAAATGCTTATGTAAAACTCCTGGAACGAATCAGGCAGGTGGATAAGCACCATACGGTTTTAATGATGCAGATTGAAAATGAAGTCGGGATAAAGAAAAATTCCCGTGACTTTTCAGCCGCCGCCAACGCGCTTTTCGAACAAAATGTTCCGGATGAATTAATTGAATACATCCGGAAAAATTTGGATAACATTAAACCGGTTCTTCGCAACGCATACCAAAATAACGGATCAAAAAAGGAAGGCAGTTGGGAACAGGTTTTCGGCAAATCGTTGGATACGGGTGAGATGTTCATGGCATGGAACTACGCGAAGTACATTAATGAAATATCAAAAGCAGGCAAGGAGATATACCCCATCCCTACCCTTGTGAATGCCTGTGCAGCGGATTCCATTCGCAAACCGGGCGACTGGTTTAGCGGAGGTCCAAATTACCGGATGATGGATATCTGGCAGGCAGGCGCACCGGATATCGATGTTATTGCAACGGATAATTATCAAATTGAAGATTTTAATAAAAAGTGCAGGCAATTTATTCATCAGGGTAATCCGTTGTTTATTCCTGAGTCATGTGCACCGTGGTTAAGGGATACGCACAGTGCTGCCGCAAAAGCATTTTTTACCATCGGGCATTACAAGGCTGTATGTTTTTCTCCCTTTGCCATTGATCATGAAATGTACCAAATCGATAATCATCCAATTGTTAATGCCTACAGGGTGCTCAATGATTTAATGCCTTTGATAACAAAAGCACAACTCGAGAATAAAGTGAACGCTTTTATGGAGCTTGATGCCTCAACCGCAAAGCCATTTATCATGGGTGGTTATAAATTCACTCCTGATTTTGATCAAAAGAAATCCCCGGCTATAACCGGTTATGGAATGGTTATTCAAACAGGAGAGGATGAATTTATCATTGCAGGGAATGCTTTTAACCTTAAATTCCAGTCAACAGACGAAAACAAACCCTATGCTGAAATGCTTATAAAAGAGGAAGGAGACTTTGTTGACGGGAAATGGGTAGGAAGAAGAGTCTTGAACGGTGATGAATATTCTCTGAAATTTCCGGCTAAACCATTTGGTTTAATTGAAAACATCGTGCCTGGTGAAGTTTCTGTTCATAAAGTCAGACTTTTCAGGAAATAGTATTCAATACATAAGATCCTCTCCTTCATACTCAAGTTTTTGCCGGTCCCTGTAATTGTTGAACCGCCAGACGAAGCCGAGGTATATCACCGGGTACTTTCTCTTATTGGTCGTGAACCTGTCCAATTCATTTGATAAAATCCTGTTCCTGATAAGGTAAGTATGAAAGATATCGGAGGCAGTAAGGATTAGTGATGCCCTGTTCCGGAACAGTTGCTGTTTGAATCCCATGTTGATGTAATAGTATGATTCTCTTTTTTTCTGGGGCGTAATTGTTGGGAAATAGTAAAAGCCGTTTAACTGAAAGAAAGTATCTTTCCATAGATTTAATTGAGAATACAACTTAATATTCCCGGATACTGTCGATTTATTTGAAGGATATCCCAGATCAGTGGCGTCAAGTGTAGTATGGAATATATTTCCTGTAAGGTTCAGCTCCCAGTTCTTAACAAAATTAGCTGCAAAAATGATCTCGTATCCAACGGATTTTTGTGTGTTAAGGTTGGAGATGGTCCTCAGTACCACGCTGTCGCTGATTGTGCTATAGATGGTGGTGAACGCATTATACTTGTAACGGTAAAAAAGGGTGCCGGTTATCTCTGTCAGAGAATGATGCCATTGATAACCCAGTTCAATGGAATGGATTTGCTCAGGTTTCAGGTCCGGATTACCGGATTCTGCATTCCTCGGAT
>DASQZP010000971.1:0-2359 GCA_035638655.1 Bacteroidales bacterium | reverse complement strand
TTTTTGTTGGTAGCATCAATGATATGTTTGCTGAAAATATACCTTTTGAGTGGATAAAGAAAACCATTGAACATTGTAAAAAATATCCAGACAATAGATATTTTCTGCAAAGCAAAAACACTCGTAGGATATTTGAATTAGAATGGCTTATTAAAGATGAAATATTTATCGAAGAAAAACACAACGGTCATTTTGAAAAACTATTTTCAATTGCCACAACTATTGAAACAAATAGGGTATATCCTGAATATATGGGTAATACTCCTGTACCATTGGATAGGTTGCTTGAATTTAAGCGACTTGGATTAGCCAGCTTCGATAAATACATAACTATTGAGCCGATTATGGATTTTGATTTGGAATCATTGGTAAAAGAATTAAAAGACGTAATGCCAAAACAGATAAATATAGGTTGTGATACAGGTAGAAATAAACTTGTAGAGCCCGATAAAGATAAGGTATTAAAACTGATTGATAGTGTGCAGGAATTTACAACCATACACAACAAATCAAACCTTAAACGGCTGTTATCCTAATGGTTTTGCAAAAACCAATGTGCGGTGGGATTTTTTATTTTATTGCACATAACTATGTTATATGTAAACATTATAGATTAACTTCTTATAAAACAGATAGATAAGCAAGAAATAATTAATAATCCTGATAAGTATATTAAATGGATGTGCTATGATATTCTAATTTCTGTTGATAATCAAGTATTTAATCTATCATTTAGAAAATTAAAAATGCAATTAATAGGTGGATCATATTGTTTTTATTGATGTACTGTGATTTTTTAAACATAATGAAGCAAGTTTTTGTGAATGTTTCTCAAAATGAATGGAAATATTTACAAAAACTTGCGATTGTTGTAAAATAATTGTACTTTTACAAAAGTTTAGACTATTTAATAATAGAATGAAGTTAATACACAAGTCATATAAGTTCAGAATTTACCCGACAAAGGAACAAGAATCTTTGTTGAGTAAACATTTTGGGGCTTGTAGATTCGTGTTTAATCGCTATCTGAATAGTAGAAAAGAAACCTATCTTGAAGAAAAGAAATCACTTAACTACTATGATAATGCAAATGACCTGACTGTTTTAAAAAAGGATGAGCAGTTTGTTTGGCTTAAAGAAATAAATTCACAAAGTTTACAATCATCACTTAGAAATTTAGATACTGCTTACAATAAGTTTTTTAGGAAACAAACTAAATTTCCACGATTCAAAAGTAAGTTTGATAAACAAAGTTTTACCATCCCTCAATCGGTATATATTGAAGATGGTAAATTGCGGATACCAAAATTTAAGAAAGGTATTGAGATAAATATTCATAGAGAAATTGAAGGTAAACTTCTTTTTGCAACCATATCAAAATCCACAACAGGCAAATATTATGTGAGTATTACTTGCGAAGTTGAATATACTCCATTTGAAAAAACAAACTCAAAGGTTGGTATTGATACAGGAATAAAGGATTTAGCAATACTTTCAGATGGTAAGGTGTACGAAAACATTAAGACACTTAAAACCAATTTAAAGAAGTTAAAATTTAATCAAAGACAATTATCTAAAAAAGTAAAAGGAAGTAATTCCAGATTAAAACAAAAATCGAAACTTGCAACAGTACACGAAAAAGTAACCAATATCAGAAAAGACTACTTGCATAAAGTCAGTACAGAAATCATCAAAAACCACGATGTAATTTGTATTGAAGATTTGGCTGTGAAAAATATGATGAAGAATCATAAATTAGCACAAGCATTTTCTGATGTTTCGTTGGGTTCTTTTTACACTATGCTTGAATATAAAGCTAATTGGAATGATAAAGTAATCGTAAAGATTGACAGATTCTTTCCAAGTAGTAAAACCTGTAACGTTTGTAATTACATCAATCAAGACCTTACTTTAAAAGATAGAGAATGGACTTGTGTTGGCTGTGGCACAAAGCACGACAGAGATTTTAATGCAAGCATAAATATTAAAAAACAAGGTTTAAAAATACTGTCTGGTTCAGGAATTGAGTCGGACATTAAACAAAAACGGAGTAAGGCGTTGCCATTGGGCGAGTCTATGACCTCCGAAGCCCATCCCATCAGCTATGCTGTGGGTGGGTAGTTCACACAATTAGCTGTATTGATTCACCTGATATATTTTGCTATCCAGATTAATAAAATAAGCAAAGAAAATGACGAATTAGTATCAGAGTTGAATCGACGAATAAAATATATTGAGAACAGGTGATCTACCAACCCATGCCAAATTTGCATTTCTAAATTAATATGCTTACTTTAGTTGAGCCTTTGAGGCGTATTTTTTTGTATAATATATTAAATTATAATTTACATGAATGCTG
>DASQZP010000970.1:0-2972 GCA_035638655.1 Bacteroidales bacterium | reverse complement strand
TTCTTAATCTTTTATATCCTGATACTGATACTTACAACACAGTAATCAGTCCTTCTTTTCTTCCTTTGCTGAAGAGGAAGAGCTGGTTTTTTCATCCTCTTCCTGGGTGGCTTTTTTGAACTCTTTCATACCCTGACCAAGTCCTTTCATTAATTCGGGAATTTTCCGGCCTCCAAAAAGAAGCAGCAAGATAACAATGATCAGAATAATCTGACCCGGGCCAATCACACCTAATAAAATAGACAAATTCATAATTGTAACATTTAATGTTCTGTAAAATTAAAGAATTTTAGCGGGAATTGCCTTAAAAAGCAATTGATTTTTATTTTCCCGGTTTCTCTTATCTAAATAGTTTAACAATATCATTCCCATTGGCATAGATCAGCAGTGATAATAATAATATCATACCTACTATCTGTGCATATTCCAGGAATTTTTCCCCGGGTTTGCGACCAGTGACCATTTCATAGAGGAGAAACATTACATGTCCACCGTCCAGTGCAGGAATAGGCAGTACATTCATTATCGCCAGAATAATGGAAAGAAATGCGGTCATGGACCAAAAGGCCTGCCAGTTCCAGACACCCGGGAAAATATTACCAATAGTGATAAATCCGCCCAGGGATTCATACGCTTTCGTTTCAGGTGTAAAAAGCAGTCTGAATTGTTTTAAATAATCACTAAGGGTATTAATACCTTTGTGTATCCCAGCGGGTATAGCCTCTAAAAATCCGTAATTGATCTTTTTAAAGGTGAAATAATCGGACAGATTACCTTTGGGATAGATTCCAAGCAATCCCTTTTCAGAAACAGCTACCGGTATTTGTTTTTTATTCCCATTGCGTAAAACAGTAACAGTAACCTTTTCATTTTTATAATCAGCAAGTTTATTTTTGAACTGATCAAAAAAGTTTACAGGTTCTCCATTTAGTCCTATGATCTTATCCCCTTTCTGCAAACCGGCCTCCTTTGCCGACGAATTATCAGTGAAATCTCCCACAATAAAAGGGATTCTCACTGTAATAAAGGTTGGATCTTTGAGCAAATGAGCAGTCAATGAAGATGGTATTTCAAGGCTTAATTTTTCACTATCCCGCTTAACCTGTATAGTTTTGGCTTCATTTAATACTATATAGGGAACGATCTGGTAAAAATTCTCAATATTTTTATGATCAACAGAAATTATTTTATCGCCGTTTCTCAGCCCCATATCCTGAGCAAGCGAATCGGCAGCAATACCATAAGTTACGTTTTTTGTGGGCAGATACTGTTCACCCCACACAAAAAGGATAGAAGCGTAGATTACCAGTGCAAGTACAAAATTCACCAATACTCCGCCAAGCATGATAAACAGTCGTTGCCAGGCTGGTTTAGCCCTGAATTCCCAGGGTTGAGGTGGTTTTTTCATCTGTTCGGTATCCATTGATTCATCAATCATACCACTGATCTTCACATATCCTCCCAGCGGAAGCCATCCAACACCATACTCGGTTTCACCTTTTTTAAATTTGAAAAGAGAAAACCAGGGATTAAAAAACAGATAGAATTTTTCTACCCTTGTTTTAAAAAGTTTGGCAAGCAAGAAATGTCCCAGCTCATGCAAAATCACGAGCAAAGATATACTGAGTAAAAATTGTGCCGCTTTAACTAATATTTCCATTTATAAAAAGTTTAAACTTTAATGCCGATCAAGGACCGTGCATATTGCCTTGCCTCTTTGTCTGAATGTGTATAATCTTCGAAAGAAGGATCAGAAACAAAGCTGATTTTCTGTAAGGTTTTTTCTATTATGTCAGACATCTCTGTAAAACCCAGTTGTTCACAAAGAAATGCCTCTACTGCAACTTCATTGGAAGCATTGAGTACACAAGGAGCATTGCCTCCTTTTTCCATTGCCTCAAATGCGAGTGCAAGATTACGAAATTTTTTTGTATCGGGCTGCTCAAAAGTAAGATTTGGATACTTTGTAAAATCCAGCCGGGGAAATGAAGACTTTAATCTTTGGGGATATGAAAGCGCATACTGAATGGGCAGTTTCATATCAGGAACCCCCAGTTGAGCCTTTACCGAACCATCCTCAAACTGAACCATTGAGTGAATTACTGACTGCGGGTGCACCACCACTTCGATCCGGGAAGGATTAACTTCAAACAGCCATTTGGCTTCAATTGCTTCGAGGCCCTTGTTCATCATAGAAGCTGAATCGATAGTCACTTTTTGTCCCATACACCAGTTGGGGTGAATGAGCGCTTCGCCAGCGGTTACTTTCCGGAGTTCATTAAAAGTTTTATTTCTGAAAGGCCCACCGGAAGCAGTGAGCAATATTTTCTCCACCGGATTATATTCTTCTCCTGCCAGACACTGGAAGATAGCAGAATGTTCGGAGTCGACCGGGAAAATATTTACTCTTTTCTCAAGTGCCAGCCGGGTAATCAGTTCTCCGGCAACTACCAGTGTTTCCTTATTGGCCAGCGCAATGTGTTTACGTGATTGCAAGGCCCTGATGGTGGGAAGCAATCCGGCAAAACCTACCATTGCTGTCAGCACCATGTCGATGGTCTCCATTTCAACTATCTGGCAAATGGCATCATAACCAGCATATACCTTGACAGGAAAATTTTCAAGTGCATCAGCTACCTGCTTATATTTCTCAGTATTGCCAATAACCACAACATTAGGAACAAACTGTACAGCCTGTTCTATGAGCAGTTCAGCATTATTATTGGCTGCCAGCACCTCCACTTCAAATTTATCGGGATGATCTTGTATGACCTCAAGAGCCTGTGTTCCGATCGAACCTGTGGAACCTAATATTGCTACATGCTTTTTCATGAGTTAAAGGGTTTGCCCCGATTTGTATTCTTCTTTATTTCAATTATTCAATCCTGTATTTTGCTCATTCCGGACTCCAAAGATAGGTATCATTCAAGGAAAATAAAACTAAAATGTAGTATAAGCATTTCAGAAAGATG
>DASQZP010000969.1:0-2091 GCA_035638655.1 Bacteroidales bacterium | reverse complement strand
CAGCGAGTTCTTATCAGCATAAGAAACAGCGCCAGGGTTTAAGTAAGCACCAATCAGCCGGGAAGTATCCGAGTTTAAAATAAATTTCTCAGCAAACCGGTTAACAGAGTCAGAATTCTGTCCGGTTATATAACCGCTGCGATTTTCCAACGTATCCAGTAAAAGTTTTTTGCCTGCTATATTGGAAATGGTATCACAGGTTTTTGTAGCCATTGCATAGGGTTCATATCCGTTGCTGGTATTGTTACTGGCATCAAGGGGGTCAAGCCAGTATTTAAGCTGATTGGAGGAATCAGCATAATAATCCCAGGCACGGGATATTTTGGAAAAATAATCATTGACAGAGTTAGCACAATTTGCATCTCCTCCGGTAAGGTCACCGATCACACGATGATTCTGATCAAAGAGCGGGGCACCGGAAGAACCGGGTTCGGTTGTCCCTTCATCCCATCGCGATATTTTCCAGTGACTCTGGGGATCGTATCCATTACCGAAACTACCACTGGCAGGAGCGTCAAAATCCAGCGCTATTTTTTTAACATCTCCCTGCGGATGATGTATGGAAACTGTACGCAGCACATTGGTAGTATCCAGGTTCCAACCTGAATAATACGGAGTGAACATAAAAGGTGGCTTCCTGCTTAGTTCAACCAGTGAAAAATCAAGTTTGGAGGTTGTAGCACGCAAAGTGGATGATGATATACTCTGAGCAACAGACCCATCAGGACCATTGCAATAGGGACTCTCATAATTGAAATAAAATATGGAATTGACTGCTTCACTGGAATTGGCAATACAATGATTGGCAGTCAGCAGATATGGTTTGCCATCATAGGCAGTATTATTAATCAGGGTTCCTGTGCATAATTCCGTGCCTTTAATGATAATCCGGCAAACAGCATGTTTTTCCAATTGCCAGTCTGCTCCCTGTGTACAATTAATGTCGATATTACAGTCCTGCGAAGCGCCATAACTTCCATCTTTTAATTTATGAATGATCCCCCTGAAATCATGCGAAACCTGGGAAATCCTAATACTTCCC
The DNA here is from genome assembly GCA_035638655.1 of Bacteroidales bacterium. Classification (GTDB taxonomy): domain Bacteria; phylum Bacteroidota; class Bacteroidia; order Bacteroidales; family DASQZP01; genus DASQZP01. The sequence goes on along the minus strand of DASQZP010000969.1, from coordinate 1,049 downwards.
GGGACATAGCTGCCTTCAGGAACCTGGTATTCCACAATAATCCGTTCACCGGGTACGGGAGATACAGGAAAAGAGGCTGCGTCCCTGCTGTTGGCTTCAGTAAAGGCTCCCAGTACATATGTTCCCGCAGCATTGTAAACAAATAATTTTGCACCATAAGGAAGACTGAACCTATCGAAAATCAAATTAAGAGAATATGCCCCTGCTGAATAGATCCCAAGTAACCATACCTTATTACCCCGATTGTCTTTTACCCATTTACCGCTATTTTCAGGCGTCAGGTCGGTTGAAAATGATTTCGCAAAAGTAAGAGTCTTATACCTTGCCGAGGCGGAATCAGCTTTACGCAATACTTCAGCCTTGTTAAAAAGGGGCATTTTTTCCCAGGAAATCATCTTTATTTCACTGCTATGACTAAATTCCGGTCGGGCCGGCTTATGCAACTGAGCTTTTAAACCTTGTGTAAAGAGAAGAAAGGCATAACTCAATATGAGTAAGGGAAGTCGTCTCAATCTTTCAGATTTAATGAAATGAAAATAAAATAGTTGATATACGTTTCAAATTTAAAGAATAAATTTCTATTGTTCACATAATATATTTCAGTTTAAAGAATAAAATAGTATGAGTTTCATATGACAGTCGGATTATATTCCTAATTTAAATGTTATCATAAGCAGCAATCCAACCTGTTGCCTTTTAGTCTCCTAAAATGGCTTAACATTAATACTCCACCGCACTGCCCCTCAGTCCCAAAGGGAGCTGCGCAGGGAGTAATGTTTTAGTCAGAAAACTATTCAAATACAGCTCCATTGGGTGCAACGCCTGCTGTAACTTCATTGATCATACTTCCATCCGGAGTATATATCTGCAAGGTTCCGGCAGAATTATATCCTGTTGATTTCATACAGTATATATTACCATTGTGAGGGTTAATTTCCACACCATTAAAACTACCCGAAATAAGTGGTTCTGCCGGCATTTTGTTTTCGGTAATATCCATAACATATATACCATCGGATTCGACAACATATAAAATAGTCCCATCAGCA